>JBJTQD010000155.1:0-5308 GCA_046075445.1 Planctomycetota bacterium | reverse complement strand
CGCGAACTCGATACTCTCATTGTTCATTTCTCCAGGTTTCTTTGCGGATTGAAAAGGGCGGGGGCAAATCATGATTTGACCCCCGTCCCCTTTTGCTCGTCAATCTATTTCATCGTAAGGGCATTTAGTGCCTTTTCTTACTTTTCCAAGTGCCCCCATATTGGTAGTGCCGATTGCCCGGTTTGACAAGCTCGAGGCAGTCCACACACACGAACAGCCAAAGGCGGCTTTCGTCGAGCCGAATTCGGTAGAGCGTATCGTCATTTTTACCGCAGCGTTGGCAGGCTTTGGTACGAATCCGTTTGACGACCAAGTCAATTGCCCCGTTGACTGGGACAGCGAAAGCGGCCGATCTCGAACCCTCGCTTCGCCACGTGCTTGGTTCCCCGCCCCGCTGTTCTTTCCCGCCACAAGCGAAAGGAAGCAGGCTTCAGCTCGGCACGCATCAAATGAATCACGTCTCCCGGGGAAAGCCCAAATTGACGCTTGATCGCATCAAAGCTGGTCCGGTCTTCCCAAGCCATCTGAATGACCCGGTCTCGGTCGCCGAGCGAGAGCGATTTGACGGGGGTTTTTGTCATCCGGAAATCCTAAGAACCAACCTAGCAGGCACGACGTCTTCAAATCAGGAAGCAGACCCTCCCGATGGATGAAAAACCGCACTCTAGGGGACTGCATAACCTCGTTGCTTGAAGCGGGCAGAACAGAAACAAATCACGGAGTTCAATTCATAGATTGACCCCCGTCCCCTTTTGCGTGCCCTTGCGAGTAAACGTCGGGCCGGTGCAGTTCCATGTAGCCGGCAGGCCGAGCGAGCGGACGGAAGCCAAATTTTTCATACAGCCCATGAGCGTCACGCGTCACCAGCACCATCCGCCGCAGCCCTTGCAAATCCGGATGAGCCGCGACAACTTCCATCAGCCATCCCCCCAGTCCCTGACCGCGATAAGCTTCCAGCACAAACACGTCACACAGGTAAGCAAAGGTCGCCTTGTCGGTCACAACGCGGGCAAAGCCAACTTGCTTGTCGCCATGATAAACCCCAAAACAAAGCGAACCCGCGATAGCCCGCTGCAACACTTCCAGCGGCAACCCCAGCGACCAATACGAGTTCGAAAGAAAGCCGTGAATCACTTCTAAATCCAACTGGGTAGCGTCAGTCGAAATTGAGAAATCGCCGCGAACTAGTCGTTCAGTCTCTTGCATCGAGTCACTCGCTCTCTTTCCCCGGCAGCACGCCACTCATCACAACCAGAGAAGACAACTTTCTCAGGAAAGAAGAATCAGACGGCAGTCAATTCGTGAATTAACTCGCGTCGCCTTACGTTTGTCCAGCCCGCAAACGAATCTGCACCTCGTTGCGGCAATGCGCCGGAGGCATCGATGAGGAATCCTAGGCCGCAATGTCGAACAGAAAAAGATGAATGGGTTTAATCTGAAGATTTCCTTCGTCCCTCTTTTTTTCAGGATCGGGCTAGCTCACTGAATCAATAAATCGCTCTGCCTCTAATCGATCGCCAAATCGCTTCAGTTCGTTTGATTGCTTGACGGAAGTGGACGAAGACGATTCCAGATACCACCAGAACACCACATCATAAATTTTCCTTACCTTAAAGAAGCTGATCTGTTCAACTTGGTTAGTGTCTACAATCGAGCGATATTTAGTCAGCCGATACCCCTTGTAGTCGAACGAGGCGATTTGATGCGGCAACTTCAAACCTGGCTCCAACTCATCGATGGTTTCGACTTCTGGAGGCTGGTTGTTTGGTCGACGACGAAATTCATAAAACGCCGTCGCGTACTGGGCGGTCGAAAAATCGATAGGCCGGGATTCTTGAGTGAAAAACTGGTAACACAATCGCCAATGGTCATTGTCAATTAATTCATAGATACCCAACTGGTACCCGTCTCTTTCGAGAATGTCTATCCGCCTCGGAGTCTGGGTCGAATCAACATGAAACTCATGCGAAAAGGTTCCTGTGTGGGTATGAAAGGAAATGGTCGTTCCGCTTACGCTCACAACCTCTCCATCACTCACCTTTTCAATCTTCCCCTCGGCGCCAAATGCAACCACATCCCAAAACCCCTGCAAGGTCTTCAAGTCCTCGTTCATTGATTGGCCCTTTGGAAAGCAGTTGAAGTGCACGGCGGTCTTTCGTGTTTCGACGATAAACTTCCAGCGCGACTCGACAAACCAAGCGACTTGGTCTTCGTCCCCTTGCAACGCGAAATCCTTCTTGGCTTACCCCCCAGCCCGCAAACGAATCTGCACCTCGTTGCGTCGACGCGATGGAAGCGTGAAGGGGGAATCGTAGGCCGCAGTCTCCATCCCTTCTCCAGCCGCATCGGCTGAGTCCAGACCTTTCGCCTGCATCCAGGCTCGCAGCTGGGCCGCGTGATCCTCGACCGAATTGGCAGTCATCAGCCCGGAGAATCGCACCACGGCAAATCGCCCGCCCGGTCGCTTTCGCATTTCAACTTCCGCGCCAGTCGGAGCCGGGGCGCCCTGCGCGGCGACCTCTTTTGGCATTACGAATCCCATTTGTGCACCGGACCCCGAAGCTTGCCGCTCCATGAACACGGGAGTCGTCATCGCGATCTTCTGCTTGCTTGCGTTCGCTCCACTGATGTAGCGAAACAGCTGCATAAACCCGCCACCGGAATCCCCCGAGCCTGAACCGGTCCTCGTCGCCGCCAGCATCAGGTCGGGATACTCGCGGACTTCAAACTTGCCATCGGAGAGAATGACTTTGTACTCCGCCGATTCGTATTGCTCTTCGTTTGCTGCCATGCAAGTAGCTTGTCCGATCTCGGCCGGTGAGGCAACTACTTTTTCTGCAAACCGTCTGAACAAAGCCCTAAGTGCTCTGCAGGCTTGGCTAAAACTGCAAGAGAGCGT
Source organism: Planctomycetota bacterium (assembly GCA_046075445.1). Classification (GTDB taxonomy): domain Bacteria; phylum Planctomycetota; class Planctomycetia; order Pirellulales; family Pirellulaceae; genus BJ22. The sequence continues at coordinate 2,409 of JBJTQD010000155.1, read as the reverse complement.
GACCGGAATCGGAAAACACCGGGCGGGAGAAAAGGGGACGTCGGGATGAGGGTTTATTCTTTCATCGACCGACGCCCCTTTGTTTCGTCCTTACTTGATCTGCTGAAAGTCCCCTGGCTTCCAGCTTCTCTCGATCGCCGCCTCGGTCGGACCGTAAAGCCGGAGGACAGCGAAGTAACCCTTGCCAGGTACCGTCGCCAACCAATTGGCACCTTTACCCTCAGGTGCCTGCGGGCCAAAGAAGAGGTCCGTACTGCCGTCTTGGTTTTGAACCGGCTTGTCTCTCGAGCCGAGCGACGGAAATGGCTGGCCATTGGCAAGCCCCGAGGCGTTTTCCGCCTCATACAGCGTGACTGACCAGAAATTCGCCGCCGGAATGTTGGCAGGAAGATTCAATCGATATCGAGCCCCGCCCGACAGTGGCACACCCTCTCCATCCGTAAAGGCAATCATGTACGCCGCGCCTTTGCCGGGGATTTTCGAAAGCATCCCGGGACTGACCGAGTAGTAATTCGTGAAGAACCAGATGCGTGCGTCAAGGTCGAGGTATCCGCCGGCAACATTCTTCCAGGATAGATCCAGCGTATTGTGTGGGCCGGGTGGCGTGACGTTGTCGAGCGGATTAATCCAGCGGCGGTCCGGATAAACCTTGAGCGAGCCTCCGTTCAAGACCTCCTCGAAACCGACAACGCGGCTCATCTTGTACGCTGTTTTGGCCGCCCGATCGAGAATCGCTCGCGTCCGCGCATCGGGCGCGAAAGGCCGGCCCTTGATGATTCCGATCGAAGCTAACATCCCCAGCGAATCCGACTCTGCGAGGTTGTCGCCTTCTGAGTCCACAAGTTCTTTGAGTTGGTCAAACGCGCGAACGTCAGCAACCGGCAACATATTAACTGGCACCCCAGACGCATCGGGAAACACCATCGGTTTGGCGTTCGCTTGACCGCTGAGCGGATAGATCTTCGCCTGTTCAATCAGTTCGACCGCTGGCTTCAAATTCTTGGGATCCTGATAGAAACCCCGCAGAAAAATGAAGACGTTGTTAGTCCCCGAGCGGTAAACGTAGTAACCCTCTGGAACAGTTCCTTCGTAGCCGGGCGGCAGGAGAAGAAACTTGCCGCCTTTGCCGGCGTCAGGGCCAGGCAAGCCCACATCACCTTGAAATTTGCCACCATCGACGGGAATCGGCCGCTGCCAGAAATCGAGTAGAATGCCCTGCAGCATCGGCGGCGCTTCAAATACCAGCGGACCATCCTTTCCGAGGTCGACGTAGCTCATCGCGTAGATCACGTCGGAGTTGGGTGTCGTAACTAACGTTTTCGCGTCGAGTCTTTGCTTCCAAATCGGCAGGACGTTGTAGCCTGCACCGAAAGCGCCCTCCGAGCCGGTCTTCATGCCGAGCGTGTTGATCAGAGGAAGGGCCCAAAGGTAGGTTTGAGTGGCCCGCTGAAACAACAATTCGTCCCGCAGAATCTGAGCCGTTTCATTCCCGGGCCGATTCTCCGTGAACGGAATGTTTGCCAATTCATCGAATCGGGAAGTTTGCGCCTGCGCCACAGAGGCCATCAACACGACGGCGATCGCAGCTATAACCAGAATCCGGAAATTGCGAAACGTTTGCATTAATATCTCAGCTCAAAAAGGTGGAAGGTCGCAAAGGATGAGTCGGTGCCCGGCGGGCGGCCGAATCGACCGCCCCAACTGGGCAAACAACCTGCGTATTACTTAACCCGCTCGATGTCTGGTAAAACCCACGATCTATCGAAATAGGCTTGCGTCGGGCCGTAGAGGCGGAAGTAGGAAAACCAACCTTTGCCAGGAAGCGTCTGAATCCAATTGCTCTTTGGCTTACCACTAGGAGCCTCGGGGCCGAAGTAGAGGTCAACCGAACCATCCTCATTCTTGACGATGTCGTTGCGTGAGGAGCGATCGGGCTGGACTCCGGTATCGACAAAACAGCGAGTTTCGTTGTCATATACGGTGACCGACCAGAACTGCGCGACCGGGGCGTCTTTGGGAACCCGGAGGTGATAGGTGTTGCTCCCGTCCAGCCAATTGCCTTCGCTGTCCTTCGCCGCCTCGAGATAGAGTTGGCCGAATCCCACGGTGCGCCCCATCATGCCCGTCGAAACACCCACCGCCTCGTAGAACCAAGAGGAGCGTTCGTCGAATTGCGTATGGTGGGGGGCTTCCTGGCTGGTCTCCTTGAGGAACAGCGAGATGTCCCAGTGCTTTCCGGGCCACACGGTTGCTCCTTCAAACCGCTTCTCGTAAGCGATCGTCCGGGCCATCACCTCTCCAGCCAGAGCCGCCTCTTCCAGAATCTTCTTTTGTCTCGCGGTCGGCGCAAAGGGTTTGCCCTTTTCGATGCCCAGGGGTTGCAGCATTCCCATCACCATCCGATCTCTT
>JBJTQD010000154.1:0-4407 GCA_046075445.1 Planctomycetota bacterium | reverse complement strand
CGTCTCGGCTGCAAATTTTTCAGCCGACTCTCGCGTGCGGCTGGAGCAACCGACTAACTTCGCTCCCGGCACTTCGGAAATCGCCTTGGCATGAAAACGGGCGATCATACCGCAGCCGACCACTCCAAATCCAAAACCCATCGCACTCCACTCCCGAGCAGATCATATTGTCGAATGCGACTAATCTTACCGCGCGCCGCTTGGCTCTGCTGCGGCGAGGTGAACTCGCTTAGGCAAATAACTCAGGTGGCATTTTGAGTGGGGCGAAGCCGGACACCGAATGAAGACAAATCAAAGTCCTCGCTAAGACCACCACTTTCGCCGCCTCAAGAATTGCTCTGCGCGAATCGTTCAGTTCCTCAATAAATTCAACCAAGACAACACTGCCGCGAGACGCTTTGCTGCTCCTAGCAACCAACCTCAGCCGCCGTTCTACCTCAAAGTTACTACCCCGAAATTTTCACGGTTATCTGCATGCGGAAGGGCAAGCCCGACAAGGCTTGAACGGACGTGACTTTGCCTCTTTGCGATACGACTGACAAAGGTGTTAGAGTCGAACCCGACTCCGACGATGAACCGAAGGCAGCCGAATCAAGTCTCACTATTTTCGGCACGGCCTAGTTTCGACGCGGCGGGGCTCGGATCGGCCCCCGCCCCTTGACATTCAGGCACCTCCGGCGACACTGAAGGCACCCGTGGGCGGACCTCTGTTTAGTCCGACAATTACCTGCGGTTGGGTTTTCACGGAACGAATGCGTAGCTCAGTCGGTAGAGCAACGGACTTTTAATCCGTAGGTCCCGGGTTCGAGTCCCGGCGCATTCACTCTTTCTACAGCATTCGCTGAGCAACTTTTTGGGCAACTTTTTGGGCCACTTTTTTTGCTACTTCTTTCTCCGGGCCACCGCTCTTCAAAGCCCATTTCTTTTTCTTTTCGGTCGACCGACACGGCCGGATACTCTCACAACCCAACCGCTTTTTGGAATTCCTTCGCACCCAATCGGTTCGGCTCGTCTTTTTTTGCATGCTCGGTATTGCGAAACTGGTGGAACTCATCTCCACATCAAAGCAGGTTGCCGTTGGATCGCAGTTTTCTGATGCGATTGTTATCCATGCACCGCCGTTTAGTCAGTCGTTTTCGATTCTGACAAATCCGCATTGCGTGAATTAGTGCGACAGCTAACTTCTTTTTTTCGCAGCGTCTTTTTTTTCGCAGCGTCATTTATCGACGCTAATTCATCCGTTTCCCTGCCTGCTGTTAAGCCGCGAATCTGGTTGAATTGCGTGGAAAAATGGGAAAGGCACAGAAGCATTTGACGGGATTGCGATCCGAATTTGATAGCACCTGAAAAAATTCTAGAGCTCTCTGCAAACTTCTCTTGACCTGTTTTTTGGCTTTTCATACTCTGCCCCCATCAATCAACGAAACGCACTGCGAGTCGCTGATTGAGAAGCAAACATTCATACCGCTTGGGTGCTTTTGCTGGTTTCATCGCCAGCAGCAATTGGGGCCGGTTAGCAGGGAAGCTCAACTCCTCGTATTGCAACAATTACCCAAGCAGAGTTCGACCGGACACGGACGTCCAGTCGACACTCGTCCAATCGCTCTCGGCGCTAACGAGGAATCCTAAGCCCCCCTGGGATCCAAGTTTGCCGAGGGCCTTTTTTATGCGCTGTGGGTATCCCGCTGCATTCAATGCGGGTACCCCGGAAAAATGCCGTTCGGAATATGTCAGCCGAACAGAAAGTTTGCCGACCTCTCTCGCGGAAGATCACGCGTGCTTAACGCAGCCCAGAGAGGACGCCATCCCGGGCTCGCGGCCAGCCCTCAGCGGCATTCCAAAAAGCGGTTAGCTGCGAGAGCGCGGCTGACAATTCAACCGCTTGTCGCTCAAGCATATCGGCTCTCAACTTTTTCCCAGCCCACTCGCCCCAGTCCGAGTTCAGTCGCTGGGTGATCACAGCTGCATCCTGAATTCTTCCCAAACAAGTTTGGGCATCGCGGAAGAACTTTGATGGCAAATCGCGATCGGTCGCGGATTGCAGGAACTCCAATTGGTAGCGAAGCTGGCGGCAGCGTTTTCGTCGCTCGTGCAATCGCTCCATCGCCGTCAGGTCTTGCTCAGCCTCGACCTCCAATGGAGCTTCCAAATGCGTGAGTTGCTCCTGAACCCGGCACTCGATTACTTGCCGCCAAGCAGTTCCAGATACGGGCCCCCTCTTTAAACTGTCGCGACCCACACGGAGCCGCCGCGGGATCGGCTCTTCTGCCAAATGGCAAAGCGCCACTTCTGCCAGTCGCGATCGCTGCTCAGCCACCCAGTAGGTAAATTGGACCAGCGATTCTCTTTTTCGCTTCAGCGGCCAAGCAAAACTCCGCTCGACCAGCACATCCAAATCGCGAATCGGTCCGAGGGCTTGCCCCAATTGTCTGAGCGTCTTCTCCAGGGCCTCGACTCGCTTCCTTCGCAGAGCGGGAGCAAACAGTTCGAGCGTCGCGCGCGCTTTGCGAATCTCAACTCTCGCGTCATGCACGTTCGCTACCGTCTCGTACTTTAATTTCCGCAAACGCTTTCGCACCGGCTCGATCGCCAGTCCGATCCTCTCCCACGCCAACGGCCGCACATCGGCCGCGGTGAAATATCCAGCAACCGGCAACTGCTCGGACTCACTCATGCGTCGGGTCCCACGAAAATCGAAAAAGGCTTTATCCCACTCCCACAAGTGTAATTGGCCTGCAGGGCCGACGTCGGGGTGTAAAAATTCTTAACATTTCCGCATTCCCGGGCACCGCCGAATTGGGGCTGTTGAGAAGAATCAGGTGAGGGAAAAGGAAGGTCTGGTTCTAGAGACAATGGCCACCACACCAGAAACGGAACCCGCCCCCGTTTCCGTACGGCTCTCTCACCGCAACTCCCGGTTCACGGCACTGAGTTGCTTCGATACAACTACAAGCTGACGTTCGCACCCATCAGCAATTCCCTCTGAACGGTCACCTCTCTTGCTTTGCAGCAATTGAGATCGCACCCCAACGGCGCAGCATGGCCCCTCAAGCTCCAAGCGATCACAAGATGCCCCCGGCGAAGACGCTGCCTCGAATCGAGCCGAGCAGCGACCGGGAGTTATCGCGAGCCCGTCGTCGGCTGATCGTCGGGATTTGCGCTCTCTCGCTCGTGGTCCTGATTTCTGTCTGCGGTTACCGCTGGTTGGGCTATCCCTGGATGGAAGCGATTTGGATGGTCGTGATCACGATTGCAACGGTTGGCTATGGCGAACGCAACGAGACCAACTGGGAGGTGATGGTCTTCACGATTTTCGTAATTCTGTTTGGCATTACTTCGGCCACTTACACTTTTGGAGCGTTCATTCAGTTTGCCGTCCGCGGTGAACTGGAAAGTTTCTGGGGAAGACGCAAAATGAAAAAAGAAATCGACCATCTAAGCGGGCATACCGTGCTCTGCGGTTTTGGCCATGCCGGTGAGCTGTTGGCTGAGAATCTTGTGAATCACAATGTGCACGTCGTCGTGGTGGAACGGGACAACGAACGCTATGCCGCCGCCGTTGGGCAAGGACTGCCGACGATTCATGGCGATGCAACCGACGAAGAGATTCTGCTCCAAGCGGGAGTGACTCGAGCCGCGACGCTGGTCATCAGCATGCCAAACGATGCGGACAACGTGTTTATCACTCTAACCGCACGAAACCTCAGCTCGGAGATTCTAATCATTTCTCGAGCCGAATCTCCCTCGACGGCCCGCAAGCTGAAACAGGCAGGAGCCAGCCGCGTTGTCCTGCCGACCGTGTCTGGAGCAAAGATGATGGCGCGGATGATTACGCGGCCGACGACAGCGGAATTGATTGAGCTGGTCGCTGAGGCACCGCTTCCGCACATGGAACTGGACGAACTGCGATTGAACGAACAGAGCCCCCTTGTTGGCATCGATGTCCGAGAGGCTGAGGCCAACAAAAAGCATCGGCTGCTAGTGGTGTCAGTCAAACGGCCAGACGGCCAGATGCTGTTCAATCCCGAGGGAGATTACCGGTTTCAACCCGGAGACACTGTCGTGCTGTTGGGCAAGCACGAGGATATCGCTCGGTTCAAAGACCAGATGTCACCGAAGAAAAACGGGTAGGCGAGAGTTGAAAGCCCAGCTACCTCTTCGTCAGCCGGGTCTTAGCGATAGCCCCCGGTTCGGAAGTGAGTTGAGCGATTCCTTGATCAGGTCAAGACTTCCTCGAGAGCAACTCGCCTCAAGCGAACTGCAAACCGGCGGCTGGCGCGGAGCCAGCTGAGGAAAAAAGAGGGGCTGGTCGTGGAAACAATGGCCACCACCCGACCTCGCGTCGGTGGAGGCGAGACTAGCCGGCTACACGGGTCGCTCAAGCAATTGTTGCAACTCGGAAATTAG
>JBJTQD010000153.1:0-4133 GCA_046075445.1 Planctomycetota bacterium | reverse complement strand
GGCTCTTCGCCCCGACAGGAAATTCAACCGCGGACAGTTTTCAGGCAGTTAAAAACAAATCACAACATCAGTACACGGCTCTTCGCCCCGACAGGGCGCTTTAGCTTAGCGTAGGGTCAGCTCGGCTCTGCGAGCGCAACCCTACGTCAGCGAGCATGAAAAGCATTTAATGTCGAACCGGACGTCGCCTCCCCAAAAAAGGTCATGCAAACACGAAAACGGATCATGGGGGCACGGGCGGTTCGACGGAGAACCCTAAACCAGCGCCAAGAGGAGACCGGAGGTCGAAGCATCGGCGAGGTCGGGAGACCTGCGCCGAGCGCGGAGTTTTTCGAGCTGCCGAACCGGGGGCTGGCACGAAGCCCCGGCTGACGGGGAAGAGGCTATGGGCTAAACGACAAGAGGGCTACCGCTGAAGAAACGCCGCTTTTTGCCGCTGATTCCTATCCCCTCCCATGACGCCGGAACCGGCCAGGGGTTATGATCGTCCGCTCTTTGTCACCCAGCCGCGAGCTTTTCCCCAATGGCCACATCGTTTCCCGCCCCGCAATTTCTCTTCGCCGTTTGCCAAGTTGGGGCGGAAGCTGTCTGCAAACAAGAGATTTTGAATCACCATCCGGAATTGCGACTGGCCTACTCCCGCCCCGGTTTGCTGACCCTCAAAATCGCACAGCCCGAGGAAGCCAAGCCCGAAACGACGGTAACCAATTGGGCCGATCATCCGACGCTCATCTCGACCTTCGCTCGGACTTTTGGAATTGTGCTGCAGCGATTCAGCGGCCCAGACCTTGCCCCATTAGTCGAGTCGATTGGTGAACTCGCCGGCGACCTGCCGCTGGAACAACTTCATGTCTGGCAGCGCGACGAGGCGCTGCCCGGCGATCGAGGATTCGAACCCTTTCCGACGCTGCTCGCAGAAGAAGTGGGTGGAAAGCTACTCGAGGTCATCAACGCCAAGAGAACCTCGCCAATCGAGCTGAATCGCGTCGCCGGTGTCGGACAACGGGTGCTCGATGTGGTTTTGATCCAACCAAACGAATGGCTGGTCGGCTGGCACACGGCCGATTCCATTCCACAGCGCTGGCCCGGCGGAGTCCCGCCGCTTGACCCGCCAGAAGAAATGGTCAGCCGCGCTTGGATGAAACTCGCCGAAGCTCTGGAATGGGGCCGACTTCAAGTCACTCCGGGCGATGTGGCTGTTGAAATCGGAAGTGCCCCGGGTGGAGCTGCCCAGCTTCTCCTCGACCGCGGCGCTCAGGTGATCGCCGTCGATCCGGCTGACCTCGATGAAACGATCGCTGGCCACCCCAAGCTGACGCACCTGAAAAAGCGAGGTAAGCAAGTCCGCAAGGCGGAGCTCGCAACCGCCCGCTGGCTGCTGGTCGACGTGAACGTGGCCCCAAATTACACGCTCGATACGGCGGAAGAGATCGTCACCAATCCGAAGACCAACATCCGCGGCATGATCCTGACGATGAAGCTGACCGACTGGTCGCTCGCCGAGCACATTGAGGGCTATCGGCAGCGAGTTCGAAATTGGGGATTCAAAGTCGTGCGAACGCGGCAACTCGCGTTCAATCGTCACGAGTTCTGTTTGCTCGCGCTGAGAAATCGCTACGACGCCCGGTCAACCGCCTCGCGGCGACCCGAAAGCAAGAAAAAAACGAAGAGCGGTGGCTCAAAACCAACCAATCGCCCGGCAATTGAAGCCGGCGACGCAGGCGCCGATCAAGAATAAGCCTCAAAGCGTTCCCCGTCGCACACTGGCGCCGCGAAACGAATCCTAACTGGCTCGGCTGCGCAATTCCTGCAGCAACGCATCGACGCTCGCCTTGGCATCGCCGAAGAGCATCGCCGTGTTGTCTTTGTAGAACAACGGATTGTCGACGCCCGAATAACCAGTCGCCATGCTCCGCTTGAGCACGACCACATGCTCGGCTTTCCAAACCTCCAGCACCGGCATCCCGTAGATTGGACTGGATGGATCGTCCTGTGCTCCCGGATTCACAATGTCGTTGGCACCGATAATCAGCACCGTTCCGGTGGAAGGGAAATCGTGATTGATCTCTTCCATCTCCAGCACGATGTCGTACGGCACGTTTGCTTCGGCGAGCAGCACGTTCATGTGTCCCGGCAACCGCCCGGCAACTGGATGAATCGCAAAACGCGTTTCGACGCCTTGCTTCTTCAGCAGTTCACAAATTTCGCGAATCGGATGCTGGGCTTGAGCGACCGCCATACCATAACCCGGAACGATCACCACGGAACCTGAGTTCAACAGCCAATCGGCTGTCTCAGCCGTGCTGGTGGTGTGATAGGTTTTCGGCTCTCCGCCTCCCGCCGCAGCAGGAGCACTCGACTCGCCACCGAAGCCGCCAAGGATCACGCTGACAAACGAACGGTTCATCGCATGGCACATGATGTAGCTGAGGATCGCACCGCTACTGCCGACCAGGGCACCCGTCAGAATCAACAAGTCATTCTTGAGCATAAAGCCCGTGGCCGCCGCAGCCCAACCGGAATAGCTATTAAGCATCGAGACAACGACTGGCATGTCCGCTCCGCCAATCGCCAACACGAGCAGCGCTCCAATGGCAAATGACAGTGCGGTCAACAGAATCAGCAGCAACATCCCCAACCAAGTCGCCGTCACCGAACAGAGAGCGAAGACGAGCAACAGACTCAGGGCAACCAAACCGCCGAGAATGAAATGCCGAAAAGGCAACAGAAGTGGTTTGCTATCAAAGCGACCTTCCAGCTTACCCCAGGCAACGATCGACCCCGTAAATGTCAGGCCACCGATCAAAACCCCCAAGCCGATTTCAATCAAGTGAATCGCCAGTTCTGCACCGCCATGCTGCAAATCGAGTTGCAGGTAATTGCTGAGGCCCACGAGCACGGCGGCCAAACCAACGAAGCTGTGCAGAATCGCGACCAATTGTGGCATCGCGGTCATCTCGACGCGTTTGGCGAGCAAGCCGCCAATCACCCCGCCCGCAACCAAGGCAATCACGAGCAAACCGTATCCGCCAGTTCCGAGCAAGCTAACCGGCTTGTCTCCGACAACTGTTTCCTTTGCCCCTTGGAAGACGAACGCCGCAATCACGGCGAGCGTCATGCCGATGATGCCGAGCCAATTTCCTCGGCGCGAAGTCTCATGTCGACTGAGACCGCTCAGCGAAAAGATGAAACAGATCCCGGCGACAAGCCAAGCAATCAGTGGAAGCGAGTTCATGGACTAACCCTGTTTACGAAACATTCCCAGCATCCGCTGAGTCACCCAGAAACCACCGACGATATTGATCGTGGCAATCAAAACAGCGAGCGCGGCCAAGAGCGAGCCAAACACGCCCCCGAGGCTTGAGAACGAGCCAACTTGCATGATGCCACCGACGACAATGATGCCGCTGATCGCATTGGTGACGCTCATCAGCGGCGTGTGCAGCGCCGGCGTCACGTTCCAGATAACTTGCCAGCCGATGAAGCAAGACAAGATAAAAACTGTAAGGTGACCGACAAAATCGGCTGGCGCGTAGAGCCCAATCAAGGTCAGCAACCCCAACCCCAAGGCGATTCCCGCGCCTTTGACCAAATGGCCAATCCAAGCAGGCTGGGCGGTGGCTTGATGTTTCGCTTCGACTTTCGCTGCCGCGGGCGTTGCGGCTGCGGGCGAAGGATTGACGATTTGCGGTGGTGGCCAAGTCACGGCGGCTTGATGAGCGACCGTCGTGCCGCGGATGACTTGGTCTTCCATGTTGACGACCAACTGACCATCCTTGCCGGGCGTCATGTCGGTCAACAAATTGACTAAGTTGTTCGAGTAGAGCGCCGAGGATTGCGTCGGCAGCCGGCTCGGGAGGTCCGTGTAACCGATGATCGTCACGCCATCGTGGCAGTATTTTTCGCCCGGCCGAGTCAACTCGCAGTTGCCACCCTGCTCGGAAGCCAGATCAACGATCACGCTCCCCGAACGCATGCTCTTGACCATCTCAGTCGTGATCAACTTCGGAGCTGGCTTGCCGGGAATCAGCGCCGTCGTGACGATGATGTCGACTTCCTTAGCTTGCTGGGCGAACAGCTCCATCTCGGCTTTGATAAACTCGGGGCTCATGACTTTGGCGTAACCACCCGAG
>JBJTQD010000152.1:0-1237 GCA_046075445.1 Planctomycetota bacterium | reverse complement strand
CGAATCCGTCCAGTCGCGAGTCGAGTTCTTGTCGGCTCCGCTCCAATTCGGAACCGCTTGCTGGCGGCGCGGCAGTGAAGAGATAAAACTTGATTTTCGGCTCTGTACCCGACGGCCTGGCGGCGATGAAGTTGCCCGGCTTTTCGGTCTCAAGAAAGATCAGATTATCTTTAGGCCCGTCCAGCCGCTGGGACTGTCCAGCCGAATCCTGCCTTAGGCCGTTGAGGTAGTCGCGCATCCCGGTCACTCGCAGGCCGGCGAGCGATTTGGGACCGGAAGTGCGAAAGCGATCCATCAACCGCTGCATCCGCTTCATTCCATCGGAGCCTTCCATCTGGATGTTCACCAGACGCTCGGAGTGCAGTCCATAAATTCCATAGAGCTCATCCAAAAACTGAAACAGGCTTTTCCCTTGCGACTTGACCCAAGCGGCCAATTCGCTCATCAGCAGGCAAGCGATCGCTCCGTCCTTGTCTCGGCAGTATTGCCCAACTAAAAATCCGTGCGACTCTTCGGTTCCGTAGACGAAGCCATCCGGCCCGACCTCGTCCATCACATTGCAGATCCATTTAAAGCCGACGAGGTAGTTGCCTAGACACCGCACGCCATAACGCTGGGCAATCTTTTCCAGCAGCGGCGTGGTGACCAATGTTGTCACGAGATAATTGCTCGAGTCCAGTTGGCCGCGAGCCTTCCGCTGTGAGAGGACAAACTCCGCAAGCAGAGCGCAAAGTTGATTTCCATTGAACGTTCGCCACTGGCCCGAGGGATCGAGCCCAACCGGAGCGGCGGCCCCCATCCGATCGCAGTCCGGGTCGCTGGCCAGAATAAGCTCGGCACCGGTCTGCTTCGCTCGTTCAATGATTTCATCAAAGACCGCCGCGTTCTCGGGATTGGAAACATTTCCCGGCACGTTGGGGAAGTCACCGCTGGGCTCTCGATGCCGATCGTAAATCTCGACCTGCTCAAAACCTGCGGCCTTCAGCAGCGTCCCGACATTAAACTCTCCGACACCGTGCAGCGGTGAATAAATCAACTTTAAGTCTCGCGGTCCACCAAAACTCTGCGCGAGGTGTTCGCGGAGCAAGGCAGCATCGGCTTCCTCACGGCAGAACTTAATTTTGCCTGCTGCGACTCCTTCGCCGAAATTACTCCGCTGGATCTCACGCACTTGTCCGACCTCGGCAATCACAGCCTTATCGTGCGGAGGGATCAATTGCGCACCATTGGACCAGTA
>JBJTQD010000151.1:0-5484 GCA_046075445.1 Planctomycetota bacterium | reverse complement strand
ACACCAGCATGGCCTTAATCTCAACCGTCCCCAAAAACCATTTACAGCAAACAAGCTCACAAACCAAACCTGCCGGCTGAAAACAACCAACAGCGAACGCTCTGCAAACCAGCTCGCCTCCAAGTTTTCCAGGACCGAAAGCCGCAAATTCTCCAGCGAACAAGCCCGCTAGTCGCTCAACATCAAGCCGAACAACCAACCGCTCACTCAACCTTCAAATAAAAACGACCTTCAAGAGCGGGTGAAGGGAATCGAACCCTCACAACCAGCTTGGAAGGCTGGGACTCTGCCATTGAGCTACACCCGCAAATGAGCAACCGCAACGTTTGCTGCACCCAATCCACAAGCCAACCCCAGACAGGGCCAACTGAGCGAACTCGAGCAACTTTCTAGCGAGACAATTCGAGCCAAACCGACGACGCATCAAGCAAGAAAAAATCTCACCCGACAACAACGACCAGCACTCAACCCAATTAAGCCCGCAGACTCTTCTGCAGCAAGCCACCCCTACAAACCAATTCATTCCGGCAAAACGAACTAAGCACACTTGCAACAATGCTCAGTTCGGTTCATTGACCGAGAAAATTGAACCCGTCTGCCAAAGCAGCTGACAACCGGCCAGCCAAACAACAAGCAAACTCGCTGCTCGACAATCACCGACCAACCCACCGCCAAGCCGTACAACCATCCGGCAGTACCACCGTCAGTCAGTACAAACTACCAGCCAGCCTCTCAGCCAACCCCAGCTTGTGCACTCTCGGCGCGAGAACATCCGTGCTAGACCGGTTCCGAATCGCAACCGATCACCTGAAAAATCCAAGCCAAGATGAAAGCTCATCCAAGCGCAAACCCCAAGGCAAACAGTAAAACCGATTCAGACCGCGGACCCGCCTCTGACAAGTGTATCAAATCCAGCGAATTCCCCAATGCCGGGGGAGCCGGATTTCAAGCAAAAATGCGTTGCCGCAGCTCCCGCCGCCAAACTCCGCTTCGCTCGCTCCGTTTCCAAACTCCAGCAATGGGGGGAGCAGGATTCGAACCTGCGAAGGCGTAAGCCAACAGATTTACAGTCTGTCCCGTTTGGCCACTTCGGTATCCCCCCGTTTCAACCACCGGCCGATGGATCATCCACCCAGCCATGCAGCTGTTTCGAGGCAATTTGCCTCCCCAAACCAACCCGCGACCGCCCTAAAGCTTTTTCTCAGCATTTCTTTCGGCTATTGACGACTCGCCCAACGCCACCCAGGCCAATCGACCCAAGAAACTTAAAACGACTCGGAATGCCTTGCAAATGCCGCGGAACGGGGACCGTTTCGAGGACCAAAACCCCCGAATAACAACACGCCCCGTCGAGAGAAGGACTTCTCAGCCACTCGGTTCGGACCGCTGACTTCGAGAGCCAGCGGAGGGACTCGAACCCACGACCAGCGGTTTACAAAACCGCTGCTCTACCAACTGAGCTACGCTGGCGGTGGAATGGGAAAACGTGCCAGTATAACGAAATCCGCCTACCCCGCAATACGAAACGACGGTTTTCCAGCCCCGTAGGTTCACCCAACATGTCCAGAATAAGTTGGTAAAAAAGACGCAGTCAGGGCCTCTTACTCTGATTCCGATATTCAGCCCAATCCCCACCCGCCCGACCGCTCACCGGCAACCACTTCTCCAAACAGCAGCCCCAAAACTGATGCCGCCCAAAAAAAACCTCTCCAACCTCACCCCCTCCCAGTGGCTCAGCCCACAAAGCGGCCCCCAAGACGTCCAAGGCGTTATCCAGTTCCTGACCGACCACGGTACCTTCCACCTCCCCAGCCTCCCCAACGGCCTGTTTTCAGCCGCATCCGGAACCCATCCAGACTTCGAACTAACCGGGTACCACAACGTTTGGCTGCGCGACAACATTCACGTCGCTTGGAGTCTTTGGGACCGACAGCGTGACCCACACCGCGCGGTTCGCTGCATCCAAGCTCTCCTCCAGTTCTACCGCAGCCAACATCCGCGGCTGAAACGCCTAATCGATGGCTCAGCAGATCCCGCTAACGTGAAAAACCGACCACACATTCGGTTCGACGGACCCAGACTGATCGAGCTCGAGGAAAAATGGCCGCATGCACAAAACGACGCGCTGGGCTACTTCCTCTGGCTCACCTCACTGATGCTCCGCAGCAATGCACTCCAACTGGAATCCGCTGACTGGGAAACACTCACACTCTTGATTCACTACTTCGAGAAACTCCCTGTCTGGGAGGACGAAGACAGCGGACACTGGGAAGAGAACCGCAAAGTCGCTGCGTCAAGCATCGGCTGCGTTTGCGCTGGCCTACAAGCACTCTCGCAACTGCTCGTCGACCAGCCCCACACGACCGCATTACTCGCTGCGACGAGCCATCCGGTTTCCAGCGAACAACTCGCTCGCTTACTGAAAATTTGCCGCGACTCGCTGCAAAGCATTCTCCCCTGGGAATGCCGTCAATCCGCTCCACTCAAGTCACGTCCGCACGATGCCGCGCTGTTGTTCTTGCTCTATCCACTCAATCAAGTTGACGATCCCGCTGCCGAAGAACAAATCCTCAGCGACACTCACCAGCACCTCGCCGGACACATCGGTATCCGTCGCTACAACGGCGATTCTTACTGGTGCAATGACTACCGCAAACAGTTCACACCAGAACTGCGCTCCAGCGATTTCAGCGAGGATATCGCCAACCGCGACAGCTTGCTGACTCCCGGCCTCGAAGCCCAGTGGTGCCTCTTCGACCCGATCCTCGCCTGCATTTACGGTCGCCGGTATCAGCAATCCGGCCGCGCCGAAGAACTGGAGAAGCAGCTCACAGCCGTCCAGCGCTCACTCGGCCAGTTGACGCGCGACAGCGATCGCTTCCCGCCGTTTCGCTGCCCCGAATCCTGGTTCTGTGAAAACGGCGAGTGGATCCCCAACGACATCACGCCGCTGCTCTGGACCCAAGGCAATTTGATCCAAGCTCTCGATTCACTGAAAGAGAGCCTGCAGCTCAGAGCCGCTCGCAACGCGTGATCAGCGGTGTCCCCAAATCAGCTCGACCTGATTTGGCACGTCGTTTAGGCTTTGCGGTCGGCGTGGCGAATTAAAAATAAACTCACCACTACGACACGGCTCTTTAGGCCCACGGCCGACTCTTCCGCCAGCCAGGTCTTCGCGCCAGCCCCCTGTTCGGCAACTCGAACACGCGTGGCCAACTTGCACCGCACCATGCTCTTCGCAAAACATCAGGGACTTGCCACCGAAGCAGCACGCCGCCTGCTCCTCGGAAAACATGCGTTCCAGCATTCAAATTTGAACCCAACGAAAAACGGCCGCGAGTTTCCCCGCGGCCGTTCAATATTTTTGCGTTCTCGAAAAAACCTCAGCTGGACCACTTTGAATCCGCCGACTTCGCGCTAACCGCCGCTTGGCGGTTGATTAACGCTGACCTTAGGAATCAAGCTCCGGCAGGTCGATGTTCTCTTCGCGAGCAGCCGCCCGCAGCTTGGACAACGCCCGAGCTTCGATTTGTCGAATGCGCTCCTTGGTTACCTTCAGCTCTTCGCCTACCTCTTTCAAAGTCTTCGGCTCCTTGCTGTGGTCCAAACCGAAGCGGCTGATGATGATCTGCTGTTCGCGATAATCCAGCCGCGACATAATCCGGCTAATCTGCTCTTCACGCAACTGCTGCTCCGACTCGGCGACGTAGTGATTTCCACGCTCGTCGGCTTGAGCAAGGAAAATCTCCTCACTGGTCGGGCGGAATCGGTCGCGTTGACGGAACTCGTCCGGAATCGTCCGGGCGAAGTTCTTCATGATCGCCCAGCTGGCGTAAGTGCTGAACTTATTACCGCGAGCGTAATCGAACTTTTCCACAGCCCGAATCAACGACATGTTTCCATCGCTGACGAGTTGGAAAAAGTCATCGCTTCCGTTCACGTGACGCTTGGCAATCGAGACCACCAACCGCAAGTTAGCCTGGACGATCCGGTTCTTGATCTTGACTGCTTCGTCAGCCAGTCGCTGAATCTCATCCATCTCTTCCGAGCGGGGACGAGCCGGATCCATTTCCTTTCGCAACCGGGCAGCTTTGTACTTCAGGTAGTTGTACTTGCGGAACAAGAACTGCTCCTGTTCGCGAGTAAGCAACGGCACTTCGTACAGCGAAGCCAAGTAGCGAGGCAAGCCGGCTGGTGGGCGAGTCTTGCGGGTCGGCGTGTCCGTCCCGGGCATCTCGCCTTCCAGAATCCGCTTTTCGGCACCCTTGCGATGAAACTCGGGGCTGTCCATGTAGTCCAGGGGGAGCTCGAGAATCGCCCGAGCCCGCATCTCGTTGACCACGCGGTAAACAGTCGCCTTGGTGCGGCAGTACCGCTGGCCAATCCACTCGGCCGACTTGCCGCTTTGGAAATCAGCGTACATCCGCTCCTTGATCTCCAAGTTCAGCGGACCATTGTGATTGGGGAAAATCGCCAAATCTGGATACTTCTCATCAAAATTACGAATCGTGTAACGGACCGTCTCGACGCTCCGGTCGACCTGCTCAGCAATCTGCCGAGTGATTTCGGCCGGGCAGCCACCCGCCAGCATCAACCGGCGAGCCAAATCGATAATGTGCTCCTTCTCACCCGAGCTCAGCTGGCTGAACCGCTCGCCTCGGCGAACCTTTTCCTGGTTGGCCTTCACGAAGTAGCTGACGCTGCTGTTGAGAAAGCCAACTCGCTTACGGCCGCCTTCGAACACAAACCGGCGGCTGACCAAGCCCTGCTGACGCCATCGGGAAATCGTCTTGGTCGAAACGTTGAACTGACGGCTCAGCTCTTCTACCGTGTAGACACGGTCTCCGGCGTCATCGGCCGGCAAATCAGCCGCGTCCGAAACGTCTTCGATGAACTGATGCAGGTCCGGGAGCAAATCCGCGCCTGAAATCGCCACGACCCCGACGCTCTCAGGACGGTAACCCGTGATCTTGTAGCAGACGAACTCATAACTGTACGTCTTCTGCGGATCGATTTCGCGCAGCAAACGCTCAGCCCGATCCACCTGCTCGGCCTTCTTATCCCGAGGAGCGAAACGAACTTGCTGATCGCAAAGTTCCCGCATCAACTGGCAACGATATTTTTCCTGCATAGCAACACCGCCTTGTTTTTGAACACCCAGCCGGCCCGTGTTCCGTCAAGCCAACTGAGAGCCCCTTCTCGGAAGCACAATCCAAGTGCTTCGTCTTCCCTATCCCGTGTACGCCTCGCGAAGCTCTCCAGTTCAACTCGTCGCCGCAAATTTGCTGACACTGGCTGAACTAAAGAAACTCCTCGCTCAAACTTTCGCTTTCAAACAATTGCTTAATCAGCCACTTGTTTGACTCGTGACACTTTTTTCAAAGTGCCCGAAAGGTTGATGTGTTTCTTCTATTGCAAATGACAGGCCATATTTGCAGTTTTGGAAAAATCCACAAAATTCGCCCAATTTTCTGCTACTTAACC
>JBJTQD010000150.1:0-3274 GCA_046075445.1 Planctomycetota bacterium | reverse complement strand
TCCCTTGGCGAAACGAATGATCGAGTCGAGCGCCTTGCGGCCGCCGACCTCACCCAATGTTTCGATCAAAAACACCTGCGTCGCCTCCGGCGCTCGTTCCATCGCTCGGGCGAGCAACTCTGCGCAGGCATCGGGCTGGGGCATCCGCACTGCGGCCGTCCGCAAAGCTTGTCGCGCTGCCGCCACTTCTTCAGTATCGGCCTGAGCGGCCGAAGCACGCTCAACCAAAAGCGAAAGCTCCTTCAGCTCGACTGTTTCACCCAGCGCCAACAAAGCGGCCTTCCGCAGGTCGCCGTCGCGGCTGTCGAGAATCCGCTGCAAGTCTTTCGTTGCCGGAATGCGGCGTGAGCCTACCAGTTCGACCAGCAGCTTCACTTGGTCGCCGCTCGCCGAACCGAGCAACTGAGCGATTCGCTGATTGACACCATCGCCGGGGACTTCAGCCAAAGCGTGCTTCGCCGTAGCTGCGATTTCCGAATCAGGCTCAGCGGCCGCCTTCATCAGCGAGTCAAGGACCTTCACGTTGCCCAGTCGTCCCAAGGCATTGAGCGCCGAGAGTCGCACCGGCTTGGCTCCCTCGGCAGCAGCTGCCATCAGCGGCGACAAATCAGCAGGCTGGTCCGCTGTCGCCATTGTGGTGAGGCGATCCGCCAAGGCCAACAAGACTAGTCCAGCCCGCTCCGGCGAAGCGCTACGAATCGCTTGAGACAAGACGCCGCTGACCTCATCACCCGGAAGCATACGGGCCATTTTCAGACCCAAGCGAAAGAGGTCTTCATCACTTGAATTCAGACATTCAGTCAGCAGCGTTGCGCTCTTTTCTCCACTGATTACCAGCAAGCCGCGGGTTGCCTCGAGTTGCCGTTGCTTGGAAACGTCGGCTGAGCGAACTTGCTGATACAGTTCCGTAGCAGCAGCCGCGTTGTTTTCTCGGAATAGTCGCTCAGCACAAACAACGGCAGCTTGTGCGAACTCGCCGCGGGTTCCAGCGTCGACTTGAGTCGTCAGACCCGATCGCAATGCGGCGGCTGCTTCACCGTTTCCAATCTCGCCCAGAGCGGCAATGGCCGCCGCTGCAACATCGCTTTCAGCTGATTTCAGCTTGGCCACCAGCATCGGAACCGCCTCGCCGTCCCGCAGCACGCCAATTGAGTTGAGGACTCCAATCAACGTTCTTCCCTCTACCTTGCTCGCGGCGTCTCGCAGCGCTGCCTTTGAAGCTGATCCCGGAATTGCCTCAAGTGCGATTCGAGACCAAGAAGAGAGTTCCGGATCAGGCAGCAACTTGGCAAGCTCCGAGACCGAAGCCTCTGAACCGTAGACCGCCAGCTTCTTACAAGTAATCGCCTTTTCCCCCTTGGGAGCATCAGAGCGAAGCACCGCCAACAAGTCCTGTTCCGATTGCTGGGCAACCAACGCGGTCGCAGAGCAAATCAAGGACAACGTCAAAAACCAAACGAGCTTCCAACTTTTCTTGAATGTCTTCATCGAACGAACCTTTTTTATCAATCTGAATGAGGCTTTTTGAGATCAACGTGCGAACTCGAACGACTACGGACTACAGCCTCCACGGCTCCCGCAGCGCCTCCGATCGCAGTCGATTCGCCTCTTCGTCTCCGATGAATTCCAGTTTGTTCACGTCGAGTTTCACGGTGCGTCCCAAGAACAGCGAGATGTTTGCTGCGTGGCAGGCGATATGAGCCCGCGCGGCAGCGATAGCATTTCCCTTCGGCAGACCACGACTCTTCACGCAGTCGAGAAAATCTCGCACATGGAAGGTCGCCGGATAGCCCCCGATCTCTTCGACCTTGCGACCGGCGAGCAGTTCTGGGGAACTGAGCACCAGCTTGCCACTGTCCCCCGCCTCAACCCAGCCGTCTTCGCCTTCGAAGCGAACGGGGCATGAGCCGAGCGGGATCCAATCCTTCTCACGCAGAATCAGCTCCACGCCGTTTTCGTACTTGGCAACCAAGTAGCCATCGACCGGAGCGTTGTACTCGACCGGTGGAGGGCAATCGCCAACCGCCCATTGGCAAAGGTCAACGCAGTGACTGCCCCATTCCAGCACGCCGCCACCAACGAGGCCGCCGCCTTTTTCGAAATTGAAGCCATCGAGTTGCTGTTGGTTAAAGGGACGCCAAGCAGCCGGGCCGAGGTACATGTCCCAGTCCACCACATTCGGATCAGGAGCGGGCTGGGGCGGCAGCCAGCCGCTCATCATCGCCTGCATACCGGCGGGATGAGCGAAGACCTTTTTCATTTTGCCGAGCCGACCGGTACGAGCCAGTTCACATGCGAAAGCAAAATGCGGCAAATTGCGTCGCTGCGTGCCGGCTTGGAAAACGCGACCGGTCCGCTCCATCGTCTCGGCCAGAATCAGGCTTTGAGCGATGTTCTTGGTGCAGGGCTTTTCGCAGTAAATATCCTTACCCGCCTTGGCAGCATACATCGATGCCGTCGCATGCCAGTTGGGCCCTGTCGCAATCAAGACCGCGTCGATGTCTTGCCGGTCGAGTAGTTCGCGGAAGTCGCGAATCATCGCGCACTGGTCGTTACCATAATGAGTGTCGACCATTTTCTTGATCGCCGTGCGCCGTGCTTCTTTGACGTCGCACACAGCTACGAACTGGACGTCTTTCTGTTCGAGAAAACATCCGAGGTCGTATTGCCCGCGTCCGCCAATTCCAATCCCGCCAACGACAATCCGCTCGCTGGGCGCCACGTGTCCATCGCGACCGAGCGCCGAACTGGGAATGATGGTCGGCGCCAGAGCAAAGGCCCCGGTCGCACCAGCGGCGGTCTTCAAAAATTTCCGACGACTGACTGATTTCAATTTCTTCTTCATCGCTCTGGGCTCCTCGGGGGCTGATAACCAGCGGTCAACCATTCATCTGGCCATATTAGAACATGCCGCCGCGCGAATTCCCAGCAACGGGGGAAAGTGGCCAAGGGAATACGGGCCAAGCCACGAGCAGGCTTGCATTTCAATTTAAAGGCAGCTCAATCAATCTTCGATCGCAGTACGCTGGTCCCTAGTCGTTCAGGACTCAAGGTTGAAACCGCGTTTTAGCCCCCGAGCAGTTGGGGACAACAGCTCTACGTTCTGGGAACACCGAGCGATCTCGAATCGACATTTGCTGCTGCACTAAACTCACTACTCTTGTAGCGCGTAAAGAAACAATCGGCTGACCAAACCGCCGGACATTTGCGCGGGCTGATAATTGGTATGTACTCGAACGACGATCGTGTTCTTCTCTCCACTGCGCAAGGCTTT
>JBJTQD010000149.1:0-1441 GCA_046075445.1 Planctomycetota bacterium | reverse complement strand
ACGTTGGCGCAGCCTCACTGCCCGCGAGCCCGGATACTGCCCGCCGACACTCCTGACGATCGGAGGCCAAGAGCAACTGGTCATCTGGCATGCCGAGGCAATCAATGGGCTCGACCCCAAGACCGGCTCAGTCCTCTGGTCGCAAAAGCTCGAACCCAATTACGGTATGGCGATCGCAGCGCCGGTCACCGATGGCACGCGGCTCTATGCCTCCGGCCTAGGTGTTTCATCAGCATTTCAGTTTAGCGGCGGAGCAAACAGCCCCGCGCCGCTCTGGGCCGATGGCAAAGGTTTCAACACAAGCCACAGTCCAGTGCTCGCTCAAGAAGGCTTCATTTACGGAGTCGATCGCTTGGGCTGGCTCCGCTGCATTGATTTCCAATCGGGAGAACGCAAGTGGCAAACGACGGAGCCAGTTGTCGGGCCGCGTCCAGTAAATCCCGGAACGGCTTTCATCGTGCGCAACGGCGATCGCTACTTCATCGCCGCTGAAACCGGAGAGCTGACCATCGCTCGTTTGACTCCCCAGAAATATGAGAAGATCAGCAGCGTGAAACTGCTAGAGCCAACCCATGAGTCGTTTGGCCATCTCGCACTCTGGAGCGCACCGGCTTACGCAGGCGGTTGCATCTTCTGGCGGAATGACAAAGAGATTATCTGCGTCTCACTGAAAGAGGAATAAGCATGAAGTGGTCACGAAAGCGGAATTGCGCTCTGCTGCTTCTGCTCAGCCTCATCTGCGGCGCAGTTAGCCCTGCCGCAGCACAGCAGCCAATCGCCTCGCCACCCGCCGCGATCGCCACACCAGCCCAGCCGCAACTTGCGACAGAGTTGCTCAAGCGGATGGAAGAGGATCAAGCGGCGCGGCGTTTGTTCACCGACCTGCTCAAACAGAGTCAGGGAAAGCCCCAAGACGAAATCGAAAAAGAACGAGCCGAACTAAGCAAGAAACTGCAAGCGGTTGACGATGAAAATCGGCTTTGGCTCGCAGAGAAAATCAAGCAGTTCGGCTGGCCCGGCAAATCGCTTGTCGGCGAACAAGCCGCGCATGCAGCCTGGCTTTTGGTCCAGCACGCCGATGCCGACCCCGATTTCCAGGAGCGGTGCTTGGAGCAGATGAAAGCCGCGGGCTCAGGCGAGGTCACGCCAATCGACATCGCCTACCTCACCGACCGGGTCCTCGTCGCGCGAGGCCGACCGCAGGTCTACGGCACGCAGTGTGAAGAAGTCGATGGCCGCTTCCAGCCTCGTGCCTGCGTCGATCCCGATGCCCTCGACCAGCGTCGCAAAGAAGTTGGCCTGCAGCCAATCAAAGAGTATCTCCAAGTCATGGAGCAGGTCTACCATGCCCGTGAGACACCATCGAAACAAGACAAGTAAGTCAACCAGGCGGTTGTTTCCGGCATCTCTCTTTTAAGGCCAACTCGCATTGTCTGTCCCC
>JBJTQD010000148.1:0-2182 GCA_046075445.1 Planctomycetota bacterium | reverse complement strand
CAACGCTTCGACGGCCGCAGTTGTCGACGGCAAGGTACTCGGCGCGGTGACGGCGGAGAATCGATTGCGAGTCAGTCGTGCTGAGCCCGTCTTCCAGATGATCGAGATCGCAGGACACAGCTACTACCAGACGCTTCGCTCTAAACTGGGGTGGGGCACACCGTTTGTCCGGCCGGAAAACAGTGGCTGAACGGACATCGCCGTTGATTCGGGATTGGTATTGAGCTGACTCGACAACAATCAACGATAGAGACAGAAAACTTTTTGAATTCGCAGCAGGCAAGGAGGCCTCGGATGAATTTCTATACACCATCTTCGCGTGTCGACGATTCTGTAGGCATGATTCGCGCCGTCTTTGGGCAGTTGTTCCCTGTTCCGCTGGGCGGTTTGGTCGCCCTTCTGATCGGAACCCTATGCCTGTTCCTCGTCAGCGGCGTCGCTCTGGCTCAGCAACCTGAAGTGCCGAGCGATGGCAAAGCGACTCAAGGCGCCAAGCCCGTTGAAACGGAGCCCGTTTCTCCACCAGCGAAACAGGTCGACGTCGACGCTCTGATCAATAAGGCAGCCAATGCGGCGGCGGCTCAGCAGCAGTACGAGCTGAAGTATCGCTTTACTAAAGGCTCCACTCTTCGCTGGCAAGTTGAGCACACCGCGACAACAAAAACGCATATGGCTAAAGACACCGAGGAGATGTCCTCGCGAAGCCAGTCGGTCCGCGCGTGGAAGGTGCTGAATATCGACGCCAAGGGGAACATGGTTTTCGAGCATTCGATTGAATCGCTGAATGCTTGGGAAAAGGTTGGCGATACCGAGCCGATTGCCTACAACAGCCAGACCGACAAGACACCTCCGCCTTACTACCAGTCGACAGCTGAAAAACTGGGACGCCCTTTGGCAACTTTGACGGTCGCGCCCACCGGGCAAATCGTCAATCGACAATCGGACCTGGAAGCAGCCGATTTTGGAATGGGCGAAGTGCTGATTCCGATGCCGGACAAGCCGATTGCGATTGGCCATAAGTGGTCCGTGCCGAAACAGTTTCAAGCCGAAAACGAAGACGGCGAAGTGATGCAGTATGCCGCTCGAGTCGTCTACGAATTGCAGAAAGTTGTCGACGGTCAGGCTTATCTGACCTTTAAGACTGAGGTGCTAACGCCGCTCGACAGCGAGAAGGCCCGCTCTCAATTACTCTCGAAACTTTCGAAGGGCGTGGCCGTATTCGATTTGGAAAAAGGCTTAATCATCCAGCGGACAATCGAGTGGAATGAAAAAGTTCAGGGCTTTGAGGGAGACGATAGTTTGCTTCAGTACATTGCCAAGCTGAACGAAAAGTTCTTGGAAGGATCTGCGGTCGGTGAGAATACGACCCTACAACCCAAGCGATAAGAGTCCTAACTTTCCTGTCTCGCCTGTAAACCAATGAAAAAGGCCGGAATCCGCCAAAGCGGTTTCCGGCCTTTTGTTTTTATGGGGAACTCTTCGCGGGGCTGAATAGGTCTCCTGGTTCGCGAGTTACTTCTTGCTCCAGCGCCGGACGTATTTGTGGCAACGGACGCAGGAGAGTGTGACTTCGAAGTAGGCGAGGGTCGCCCCGTCAATATTCTTGTCGTGAGCCGCATCGCGAAGGTGTTCGGCGGCCGTCTTGAACTCGCCACTCATCGCCACGTATTCAGGAGTCTGAAACGCGTTCCACATGGACTCATTCATCAGAGACATGAGCTCCTGGGAATGCTGGGCGATCGTTTCGAAATTCTCCATCGCCAGCCCCTCGACGATTTGTTTCGAATGATCGACCTTTGCCCGCATGAACTTCGAGCGGTTCAGTTCTACTTTCTCTTGCTCCTGGGGTGGGGCTGCCGAATTCGCCGGTGCCATGCCAGTGAAAGAGATGGCGGCAACTACCATGGCGGTAACCAAAGAAATTCCAAGGGTCTATTTCATCTTCAAAAGCTCCAATCAAAAGTAGCACGGGCAATGGTGAATACCAAAGCAGGGAATATGGTTTCAGTCTAGCGGTTTAAATTACTGGAGGCATCAGCATTCGCGATTGCGGTTAGTCGCAGCAGGCTCTCGATTGCTGTGCGGAATAGCACGCTGTGATAATGAAGTGCGTTCAGCCGTGTGGCTGGCAAAGACATTGGCCTTTGATTTCGTTTAGCCCATAGCCGGAGCCCAAAGCCGC
>JBJTQD010000147.1:0-4148 GCA_046075445.1 Planctomycetota bacterium | reverse complement strand
CCGAGGCGCTCGCGGGCATCGGACTACTCGAAATGTACGAGTTCATCGAGCGGGCCATTCAGGTTTATCGCGACTACAAGTTGAACAAGGACTACGTGATTCGCGACGGCGAAATCGTGATCGTCGACGAAGCTACGGGGCGCGTCTCGCCGGGGCGTCGCTGGAGCCGCGGGATTCATCAAGCGATTGAAGCGAAGGAAGAAGTTAAGGTCACACTTGAAACGCGGACTGAAGCCAAAATCACGGTCCAAGCTTTCGTCAATCGCTTTCCGGTGATCGGTGGAATGACGGGAACCGCTTTCACCAGCGCTCGTGAATTCCGCAAAGTGTACCGCACGCCCGTCAAAGTGATTCCGCCTAATCGCCCCTCAAAGCGGCTCTCCCTGCCAACGATTGTTTCGCCCACTGAAAAAGAAAAATGGGAAGCGGTCGTCTCCGAGATTTTGGAAGTGCATCAGGTGGGACGACCTGTCCTAGTGGGTACGCGATCCATTGCAAAATCCGAACTACTCTCGCACCTGCTCCGCGAGCGCGGCCTGCCACACTTGGTGCTGAACGCCAACCATGTGGAACGCGAAGCCGAGATTGTTGCGGAAGCCGGCCAGCATGGCAAAGTTACCGTTGCGACGAATATGGCCGGCCGCGGAACGGACATTCAAATCAGCGAGGACGTTCGCCAACTCGGCGGGCTGCATGTGATTGGAACGGAACTGCACGAGTCGGCTAGAATCGACCTACAACTGTTCGGACGTTGCGCCCGCCAAGGTGACCCGGGGACGATTCGCCAGTTTCTGGCCCATGATGACCAATTGCTCGATACGGCTCACGGCGTCGCTCGAGCCAATTGGTACCGGAAGATTGGCAAGCTGCGGGGAACGGAGTGGTGGGTGAAGCTGTTCCGGCGAGCTCAGGAAAAAGTCGAAAAGCGGCACTACCGGGCCAGAAAAATCCTCATGTATAATGAGACACAGCTCGCCAAAAGCCAAAAGGAAATGGGATTGGATCCCATTCTCGACCACCTCGATTAATCAATGATCCGTTCCGGCCAAACGCTTCACAGTTGTTTTAGGTTGTTCGTGGTCGCGCACTGACTGATCCAATCAGCCTCGTTCCCTTTCGCGGAGCAGGCGTTCTTCAACGCAGGGATATTTCCCCGATATGTCGACAGACACCCGAAATCAAAACGACGCGGCTGAGCAAGTCAAACAGCAGGTGCGCAATACCATTCAGGAATTGCGAAACCTTGTACGAGCACCAATCTCTTTTGAAGAGTTTTGTCAGACCCTACTCGCCAAGTCCGTGCCACTGACGGGCGCTTATGGCGCAATCATCTGGAGTGGCGGCGGTGAAAATGGCCAATTGGTTTTGGCAGCCAGCCACGGTCCTCGCGTGGATGAGATTCATCCGCAGCACCCCGGCCACATGAGCATGCTGCTCGATGCGGCCAGCAAGCAGCATTCGCTGGCTGTCCCCTCCGAGGCGATCGGGCTGTTCAAGGGAATGGTCAATGCCGAAGGACAACGCCTGGAAGAGATGCTGCTTCTAGTCACTCCCGTCTTCGACCGCAAGAAAAACTGCTGGGGCGTGCTGGAACTGCTGCAGCGTCCGGACATCGTACCGGCAGCTCAGCAAGGCTATTTGAAATTTCTTGGTGAACTTGCGGGACTATTTCCCCGCTGGCACGAGCAAAACGACTTGCGCAAGATGTCTTCTTCGGAGACGAACTGGTCCAGTCGGCTCGCCTTCGCCAAGGAAGTCCATCGCTCGACGCAACTCGAGCCAACCGCTTACGCTGTTGCGAATGAGGCTCGACGATTGCTTAACGCTGATCGCACGAGCGTGGCGATCTGGGACGGTAGCCAGTGCAAGATTCGCGCAATTAGCAGTCAGGACCGCTTCGACAACCGGGCAAACGTTGTCAAGCGGCTCCGCGCTGTGACGACGGCGGCTGTGCGTTCGGCCACTCCGCTGTGGCTGACCGGCGACACCTCGGCGTTGCCGCCGAACGTGGCAAACCTGGTAAATAACTATTTGGATGAGGCGCACAGTCGTACGCTGGCCGTCATCCCACTTGAAGAATACCAGCCTTCCTCCAGCACGGTGACCGTCAAACGAGCTCAGCCCAAGCGCAAACGAAAACTCGGCGCGCTGGTGCTGGAGTACTTTGACCGCGAGGTACCTCGGGAGGCACATGAGGAAGATCTCCAGTTGGTCATCGACGAAGGTTCGGTCGCGCTGACCAATGCGCTGGAGACCAACGACATTCTCTTCCTGCCGCTGCTGCGTTGGTTGGGCGGGGTGAAACGCTTCCTGTTCGGCGACCACCTTTCCAAGACGCTCACTGCGCTCGCCGCATTAACACTGTTCACCGCGTTTTTGTGCCTCTGGCCGACGCAGATGAAGCTGAAGATTGACGGCGTCCTGCAGCCCGAGATTCGCCGCAACCTGTTCACGGAACTGGATGGCGTTGTCGAAAAGGTAAACGTCGACCACAAAGCCGATGTACGTAAGGGTGACCTGCTGCTGGAACTGAACAACGAGCCGCTGCGACTTAAAGCGTTGGAGTTGTCCGGACAGATCAAGACCAATCGAGAACAAATCGATGGGCTTCGTCGGCAGCAACTGCAGCAGAAGAACATGAAGGAAGACGAGCGGTTGTCGATCGCCGGACGGATCGAACAACTCGAAATCCAGAACAAGAGTCTGGAAGAACAACTCGTTCGCGTGGAGCGACAACTTGAGTCGCTCAAAATCTACGCACCGATCGATGGCACGGTGCTGACTTGGGAAGCTCGCCGCCGGTTGGATCAGTTGCCGGTGCAGGCGAATCAGCCGGTGCTTTCAGTAGCTGATTTAAATGGCCCCTGGCAAGTCGAACTGATGATTCCGCAGAATCGCGTTGGCTACGTGACTCGGGCGCTTCAAGAGAGCAAAGAAGGTTACCTGAAGACGGAGTTCGTCTTGGCGACCAATCCCAATGTTCGAATTCCGGGCCGACTGCTCCGGATTGCGGAACGCGCGGAGGCGGACCCGAACGGTGCGCTTTCCTTCCGGGCCGTCGTTGAGGTCGACAAGCAAAAATTGACGAAGCCTCAATCTGGCGCCGGCGTTTCGGCCCGCGTTAATTGCGGCTGGCAACCAGTCGGGTTTGTCTGGCTTTTCCAAATCGTAGACTTTGTTCGAACACACCTTTGGTTCTAATTCACTCGGGTTGCCTCAAGCCACAACTTGGTTTGAGGCAACTGCCGTAGACGCCATCGCTCCCCTCCGCTCCCCCTTGTTGGCTTCGTATGTCAGTCGCAGTTGCACCCGAAAATCAGGCTGCTATCAAGCTGAAGATGCGCGGCGATCTTTCGGCTACGCGGCAGCTGTATCAGGGAGTCGAGTACTGGGTGGTCAAAGAGCCGGTAGGACAAAAGTTCTATCAGTTTCCTCCCAATGTTTATTACATCCTTCAGCAATTGGATGGGCGAGCTTCGGTTGAGGATGTGCTTGACCGTTATCACAAGCAGTACGCTCCCAAGCGGCTGGATCGAGACCAGCTACAACAGCTTTTGCAGCGATTCCACAAAGATGGACTGGTCGTTGCCGATGTGGGCGGACAAGGGCTGGAACTGCTTCGTCGCGGCAAAAAACAGAAATGGATGGAGCGGCTCTCCGCGTTCAGCAACGTCCTCGCAATTCGCTTTCGCGGGTTCGATCCGGAACACATCCTCAATTTCCTGAACCGCTGGTTCGGCTGGGTCTTTTCTCCCGCGTTTGCCATTTGTATGGCGATGTTGGGGCTGGTTGCGCTGGGCAGTGTGATCGTCAACTGGAACGATTTTCAGGCTCGGCTGCCTGGCTTTGAGCAGTTCTTCGACCCGCGAAAGTGGTGGCTCTTTGCGATTGTGCTTGGAGCGACCAAAGTCTGTCACGAGTTTGGTCACGGACTCGCTTGTCGCCGGTTCGGTGGCGAATGCCACGAGATCGGCGTGATGCTCCTCGTCTTTACGCCTTGCCTTTATTGCAACGTTTCCGACAGCTGGCGCATGCCCAACAAGTGGCACCGAGCGGTGATCGGCGCGGCGGGGATGTATATCGAGTTAATTCTTGCCATCTTCGCCACCTTCATCTGGTGGGTTGCCGAGCCCGGGATCGTGCGCGAC
>JBJTQD010000146.1:0-1159 GCA_046075445.1 Planctomycetota bacterium | reverse complement strand
CAAACAGGCCAGCTAGGTTTGGCTTACCTAGGCGACTTCTTGCGTTGCTGATCCATGAAGTAGCGCCAATACATTGTCGGATTAAGGAGCACTTTCCCCGGCCCGCGATAGGTTCGGACGAGCGATTCGCCCGACGTAAATCGCCCCCAGAAATTCTTCGTCGGACGGCGCATCTGAAACTTGACGCTCTGAGTCCGCCCGATCACGCAGTTCCCCTCGACGACCAACTGCTCTCCTTCCGCCAATTCCATTTCCTCAATCGGTCCCTTGGTGCAGACGACCAGTTTGCCCCGACCAAAGGCCCGCGTCTGCAGATAAACGAATCCTTCACCAGCCCAGAGCGATGTCAGCAGCCGCTCGCGAAAGAACTGCAGCTCGACGCTCCCCTCCGACGCCCAGTAACTCCCTTTTTCCAAAATCCAGTTCTCGCCGTTGAGCTCGAATACGTGAAACCCGCCCAGCGAGGAGGCAAGCGTGATCACGCCGCTTCCAGCATAGGTCGGACGGTAAACCGATTCGCTCGCAACCAGTGAGGAAACAAGACTGCCAACGGAGGGAATCAGCTGCGAGTGCACGGCGATTTGACCGCGCAAAAAATTCAGCGCGCCCGACTCACAGCGGACCATTTCGTGCTCGAGGTGGATCTCGACGAATCGCATCCCTTCCAGATATTGAACTTCAAATCGCGCCATCGGTGTGAATCAAGTCTTCTTGGAAAGAGTGATGAGCTTGGCCGGTTGAGCGCAACGCACACAGCTGTACGTGGTCGAAGAACGAGACAGCTCAACGCTTCGTTCCTTACCGAAAATGTTTAAGCCAGCCGCGTGTAGCAAATACCCAAGTCCCGGATAGAGCGCCAGGAAAGCCAGTCCACCAGCGAGGAAGGTCGTTCGCCAAGTGACGTAAATCGAAAGCAGAACGCAAACGAGCAACCAAGCCGGCCAGTAACCGTCGGTCGGCTCTTTATAAAGGAACGGCTTTTCCTCTGTGGTCTGCGAAAGATCGCATTGACTGCAGACCATTTTCCCGAAGTACTCGCAGTCCCGGTTCACACACTGCAGCAGCACGTCGCTCGCAGTGACCCGCGACCGACAGATGAAGCAAAAGTAATTTGAACATTTGGCACAGAAGTAGGCCTGCGGGTGCACGCCCGTGCCGC
>JBJTQD010000145.1:0-2751 GCA_046075445.1 Planctomycetota bacterium | reverse complement strand
TTTTTCCTCGCTCGCGCAATGTTTCATCGATTTCAGCCCGTCCTTGAAACCTGGCTCGCTGGCCGGCCCACGACGGGCTGGATGGTGGCAGCAAACAACCAATCGAAGTCGACAAACTAATTACGGATCAATCGCTCCTTGTCGTCTTATTCGTTAAGCGGCACGCTCTCGGTTCAAGGAAGAACGCTCGATGTTTCGCCCGCATGTCTTCTTCGTTCGACTGATCATCCTTTGCCTTGCAGTGCTGAGTCTTTGGCTCTCCGCGCCAGGCTGGCTACAGCCACTCGTTCGGCATCAAGTGCAACGCTCCTTCGGAACGGCTATCGATTTCGAGCGCTGTCAACTCGACTGGAATCGCCACGGCATTGAACTACAAAATGTACAAATCGCCGATCCACAGGACCCGCTCCGCAATCTGGTTCAAGCCAACAGCGCCTGGCTGGAGTTCGACCCCGCCTCGCTTTGGACTCGCCAGTGGAAGATCGAAAAAGTTCGCTGGAACGAAGTTGTTCTCGGTTCGCCTCGGGAAAAACTCGCAGGCGACCGATTGAATGGCGCCACGTTTGGCTCAAGTTACCCGAGCGGCCCGCGGCTGAACTACGACTTGAACGGAGCCGCAAAGCGTTGGCTCGATCAGGTCCAGTCGCTACCACCGGTTGACCAAGGCGCTTCAGCAGCTGAATTTGCCGCCGCCAGCAAGACCATCCGCGCGAATTGGGAACATGACTTCAAACAACACCGCGAGAGCACTGAGGAAATCGGCGCACAAATCTCAGCGCTCCAGTCCGAAATGAAACGGTCCGGTCGAAATCCATTGCGACTGGCTGAGGAAGAAAAAGCAGCTTTGACGCGACTTCGCCAGCTCGAAGGTCAATTGGAGCAAAGCCGACAGTGGCTGAGCAACTGGCCAGAAGTGCAGGCTCAAGCCATCGCCCGGCTCGCCGCCAATCGCGAAAAAGGCATTCCCGCGCAGCTCTCCTCAAGTCGCTTCACCGCAAACACCAGGGCTGCGAGCGAAGCCCTACTCGTCTCCGAGGTCGACCTGCAAACTGCCCAACAGGCAGTCGATTGGTGCCTCACCCTCAATCGCCGTTTGTCATCACTTCAGGCCACCAGCAACCGCCCCGGGCAACGAGGGAAAATCATTCCAATCCGCGGCGTGGAGCCAATCCCTGGACTGGTTATCTCAGACTTTCAATTCACCGGCGGACTGCACACCTCGGACGGACACATCGACTTTGCCGGAAGCGTCCAGCCCATCGCTGACCAACCTCAACTACTCGACCAACCGCTGCAGTTCCAACTCCGCGGACAGGGAAAATCTCCTTTTCAAATCGACGGAACTATTGCTTACCAAAGTGGCACTCCCGTTCAAACCATGCGGATCGAACTTTTGCCCACGACGGTCGCCACCGCAGAGCTTGGCACCGCCTCTTCGGTGCTGATAACGACCAGCTCGCATCGAATGCAAGCCGAAGCTGTTTTGGAAATCACCGGAGACCAGATTGAAGGTGAAATCATTTGTTATCACTCTCAACTCGGATTGTTCGTCAATGCACTGAACGACATCGCCGGCGGACAAAACGTCCAAGAGAAGCTCAACCGCCATCTCTCGACAATCAAGAACATTGAAGTCGTCGCCAAAGTCAGCGGAACCGTGGCAGCGCCCGAGATTACCTTTTCGTCGAACCTCGGTGAAAGCTTTACGCCTGCACTGGCCGAGTGCCTAAACGAGGCGCATTATCAAAGGCAAACTTACGACCAAGCACTGATCGAGCAGACCTACGAGACTGTGATCAAGTCATTGACGGATTATTCAGAATCCGAAGTTGCCAGCCTTACCGAACTGCTGCAAAAAGAACAGGTGCGCTTGAGCGAACTCGATCAACGCATGCCAGCCAACGGGCTGAGGTTTCGTTAATCCAACCTCGCAGTTGACTTGCGAGCTCAATCCACGAAGTCCCTAATCCCGCTCAACGGCAGAGTTCGACGATGCTCGGCCTAGGTCTCCCTCTGCGGGGCATGTCAGGTTACTGCGTCGAGCCTTGTCGCAAAGCCAAGCGGGACCAAATACGAAATGCGGCGAACCGCATCAGGGAATTCAGCGGCACAATCGTTTTCGTCTGTTCAGAAAGATCCAACACCGGACTGTAAAGGGAACTCGACTCGCGAAGTTGATCCGCCGGGAGTAACATGCCCAGCTTTAATCCCGGCCAACGCATTAGCCCGCGAAGGGACCGCACTCTCCAATCGCTGCTCGACTTGCATTTGATCGACCGTACAAAGTACCCCGGCCACGCGTCGACAAGCATCCAACGCGACTTGCTTCTCGTAAAACGAACCAACCTCGCCCTTGAGCGTTGCGACTCCACCGGCAACGCTCACCTCCAAATTGCGGAGGGCCGAAAAATGCCTGGAGCGCAGAAAGCTTTCAATCCGCTTCCGCAAATCATCATCCGGGTAGTCCACCCGGATAAACAAACCGGACTCTCCTCGTCTTGCATCCATCTTCCGCTCCTTCATAAAACCGCAGCCGTAGCAATCGCTGCCTCACCTCCTGGTGACTGAAGGCTCAGCCAACAGTTCGCCTATCATCTTATCGCTTCTACTTCTGAAACAAAATGATTGTTCAAAAAAAAAGAAAAAAAGAGTGATAGCACTCGCTGGACGTTTGATTTGTCGAGCGACTTCGAATTCAGGTTTACATTTTTTAAAGAAGCAGAGATACTTCTCAACGTTGCTGAGCGTTGG
>JBJTQD010000144.1:0-750 GCA_046075445.1 Planctomycetota bacterium | reverse complement strand
CGGAACTTGAAGATCCGCTGCAGCACCTGCAGCGCGCCGCGCACGCTGCCCGCACTAGGAAAGGGTCCGTAAAGTTTTACGCCGGTCGGCCGCGGCTTGCGGGTAATTTCGACTCGCGGAAAATCCTCGCCCGTCGTGATCTGCAAGTACGGAAACGTCTTGTCATCTTTCAGATCTTTGTTGTGTCGCGGCTGGATGTCTTTAACCAGCCTCGCTTCGACCAACAAAGCGTCCACCTCGCTCTCGCACTCGAGGTAGTCAACGTCAGCAATCTCGCCAACCCAATTGGCTGTTCGCATTTCGATCGCAGCCGCTTTGTGAAAGTAGCTGCTTGCTCGGCTCCGCAAGTTCTTCGCTTTGCCAACGTAGATCACTTGCCCCGTATCGTCTTTCATCAGGTAGACGCCGGGGATTTGTGGAAACGATCGCACCTTCAGCGCCGGTGCCTCGCGCCCAATTTGCAACTCGGGGTCGATCGGCCCATCGCCAGCCAGTTCCGGCCGTTCGGTCAGTGGTTCTGATTCGGCAGACAGGGAATCGAGTTCGTCGCCTTCGCCACTCAACTCATCATCAGCCCAGCCTTCTGCTTCGCTCATTTATTTCTTGCCATCGCGGTCAGCCGCTACCCCGGAAAATTGCATCCACGAACCAGAGTCCACCGCCGCATCTGCTAACCGCAAAAATCAGCCGCCGGTCACTCGACACTCGCCGCGAAATTCTTCAAGTCAGCCACGAATCCGTCCAGTCGCG
>JBJTQD010000143.1:0-2237 GCA_046075445.1 Planctomycetota bacterium | reverse complement strand
CGATTTTGCCCGCCGGACAGCCCCACCGCCGCTTCATTTTCACAACTATCACTCGCCAGACAGGTGGTACATCAGAATCCCAGCCGCCGTGGAAACGTTCAGCGAATCCACTTCCGAACTCATTTCGATCGTCACCTCGCGTCGACAGAGACTTTCCCAGTCCCCACGCAACCCATTCGCCTCGTTTCCGAGCACTAAAATAGTCTTCGATGCTCGAACAAACTGACGCAGTGGCTCAGCTCGCGCCGACCGCGAGGCCCCCACTGCTTCAAACCCCTCTTCCGCGATCAACCGCCCCAATTCCGCTTCAAAATCCTCCGGTTCAAACACCGGCACACTCAAAATATTGCCCATCGAGACCCGCACCACCCGCCGCGAAAACGCATCTGCTGACATCGGCCCGGCAATCACTCCGTCCATCCGAAACGCCGCCGCCAAGCGAATGATCGACCCCAGATTGTCGGGCATCGACACCTGCGGACACGCAACCAAAGTCACATTACCCCGCTCACTCCAGCCACCCGCTAACTCCACCCGATTCCTCCGTCGTCGACGCCCGCACGCCATCAAACCCGCATGAAAATTAAAGCCCACCAGTTGGCTACAGGCCGCATGCGAAACCACGTAAACCGGCACTCCCGGACGCAAGCGATCACGAATTCGCTCCAACCGCTCCGCACTCACCAGCACCGACTCCACTTCCCAATCCTTCGCCGCCAAAAGTCGCTCCACCACCAATCGGCCTTCCGCGATAAACACCTCGGTCCAGCGAGTCGCGTTCGTTCGCTTCAAGTCGCGGTAGACATCCAGCCGCGCGTCATCCAGCCGCTCAATCTGTTCGTAAGCCGGCCCCGCTGTCATGCCTTCATCACCCGACATTTCATTCAGCTCCTACCCACAAAAGCAAAAACGACCTCGGCCACAGAAACACACCAAACTCTTGAAAAATGACCAGCTTCCATCGACGCCCGCTTAACGACTCACTCGCCTGTTCTTCGTAGCTCTGTAGCCGCACGCACTCGATTGCCTCATATTAAAGCCCGCCGCTTGTCGCAAACCCAAGTTCGCGGCGGTCTACGAATTTCACGACGGACCGGCTCCGAAGACATCCATTAGCTCGCAAGCCACTCAACACGGAGAAAGCCGCATGACCTCCCCTTCAAGCCCCCTCCCGATTCTAGCAACCAAAGCCGCCATGCTTTTGCTCCTCAGTTGGACTTCTATCGCGGCACTTCTCTCCGCCGGCAGCTCGTTCACTGAGCCAAGCCCCACTGCAGTCACCAGCAAAGAATCCGCCGCACCGAGCCAACCGCCCAACATCGTGCTGATCTACATCGATGATCTCGGCTACGGAGACATCAGGCCGTTCGGCAACCCCGCCTACCCCACGCCAAACCTCGACCGGCTCCAACGCGAAGGCCGCGCCTTCACCGACTTCTCGGTCTCCTCTGCTGTCTGCTCCTCATCACGCGCAGCTCTCCTCACAGGCTGCTACCACACTCGGCTCGGCATCCATGGAGCTCTCGGACCACGATCAAAAATCGGTATCGCCGCAAGCGAAACGACTCTCGGCGAACTTTGCAAAACGCGAGGTTATGCAACTGCCTGCATCGGTAAGTGGCATCTCGGCGATGCTCAGCAATTTCTCCCGCTGCAGAATTGCTTCGACGAATACTACGGCCTCCCCTACTCCAATGACATGTGGCCCAAGCACCCCGAACTCTTCAAGCTCCCCAAGGAAGCCGCTCAACGAAAATCAAACTACCCACCTCTCCCTATTTTCGAGGGAAATCAAATCGCTGACGAACAAGTCACCGCCGAAGACCAAATGCGACTGACCACCGATTACACCACCAAGGCAGTCAACTTCATCGAGCGCCATCGCGACCAGCCTTTTCTGCTCTACCTTCCTCACGCCATGGTCCACGTGCCATTATTTGTGTTACCCGAAAACAAAGGTCGCTCCACTCAAGGACTCTTCGCCGACGTAATGCAAGAAGTCGACTGGTCTGTGGGACAAATTCTCGACACGCTCGACCGCTTGAAGTTGTCAGAGAACACACTTGTTATCTTTACTTCAGACAATGGTCCGTGGCTCTCTTACGGCAATCATGCCGGAAACGCTGGCCCACTGCGCGAAGGCAAAGGAACCAGCTTTGAGGGCGGCGTCCGCGTCCCCACGCTGATGCGTTGGCCCGGAAAGATCCCAGCCGGTTCCCGCTGCGACGAATTCGCTT
>JBJTQD010000142.1:0-1753 GCA_046075445.1 Planctomycetota bacterium | reverse complement strand
TCGGTCACAAGAGCTTGGTGACCACGCAGATCTACACCCACATCAGCACGGCTAATTTGCGGCAGGTGTACGAGCAGGCGCATCCGCGGGCGAGCGCTCGGCGAATGGCGGAGTAAGAAGAGGCAGCGGACCTTTATGTCGCGCGGGCAAGTGAGTGGTAATTCGGACAAGAGCTTCCGGCAGCGCGAGGAAAAAGCTGTGCTCGAGACCGGAAAAAATTGGAATTCAATAATTAGAGTTCGACGCCCATCGCTCGCATCAGCATCTTCATGTCTTCCCAGACGTGTTTCTTGGCTGAGGGAGTGCGGAGTAAGTACGCCGGGTGGTAAGTGACCATCACCTGACTGCCGCGGTAGCGGTGAAAGCTGCCTCTGAGTTGGCCGATCGAGCGACTGGTGCGGAGCAGCGATTTCGCGGCGACGGCGCCGAGGCAGCAGATGAACTCGGGCTGGATGATTTCCAGCTGTCGATGGGCAAAGTGCCAACACTGTTCGACTTCGGAATCGAGGGGCGTCCGGTTCATGGGCGGACGGCATTTGACGGTGTTCAGGATGAAGACATCCTCGCGGCGGAGTTTAGAGGCCGTGATGATTTTGTCGAGAAGTTGCCCCGCGGCTCCGACAAACGGCTCGCCCTTCGCGTCCTCTTCTTGACCGGGCGCTTCTCCAAGGAAGCACAGGCGGGCTTGGGGATTGCCGACTCCGAATACGGTTTGTCTGCGGTTGCGAACCAGTTCGGGACAGCAGCGACAGGCAGCGACTTCGGTTTGAAGAACGGTGAGTGCGCTGGGGCGGTCAGTCGGCGAGATCGCCGCGCCGTAAGGCGTGAGGTCGGTTTGTGAAAGGTCGGCAACGAGGTTCGGACGGATCGCTGCCGGAGTGGGCCCGGAGGTGATTGCGGGAGTGCCCGTTGTCGCAGTTGAAGCGGCTTGATTCGCTCGGGAGATGGAAGGTCGATTCGAGGCGGAAGATTCGTTACTTAGCTGCGAACTTCCGCTCGCTTGATTCAGCGAGGTGGCTTGGCGAGCCGAGTTGACGACCGGTTCGGGAAAAAGGCTGTTCAACTCGAGGGGGGCCAGGTGGGTGACGCCGCTGTCGGCGAGCGCGCGGAGCTGCTCGAAGAGGGCTTTGCGAAGAAGTTCTGGATCAACCATGGCAAAAAGGGGGCTTTTGGTTGGTCAATTTGACCGTTTGGCTTTCATTTGAAACAATCGAGATTCCTCTGAACAGCCGGTTGGGGTGCTCACACGAAGAATGGCCCCTCTCCGAGGCTGACCCCGGTCCTGTTTGGGCCCTCTCGTTTCGTGCATCGATAGGGCCCGCCGCTGAGTTGTCCCTCGATTCGGGACACTCTGCGGCTCGGTGACGCGGAGGCTCTCACTCGGCTCATTTTTCCTGCAAACGAATGCTTTCCCATGTCGCTTCCCAAGGTTTCTATTGTTGGCCGACCAAACGTCGGCAAGTCCAGCATTTTTAATTGGCTGGCCGGGTTGCGTTTGGCGATCGTCGACGAAGTCGCAGGGGTGACCCGCGACCGAATGCAGTACGTCCTCGAGCAGGGGGGCAGGTACTTTGAAATCATCGACACTGGAGGAATCGGGATCAACGATGTCGATCAACTGGATGACGAAATCGAGCAGCAGATTGAAGCGGGAATCCGGGAAGCTGACTTGTTGATGTTTGTCGTAGACGCCCGCGACGGGCTGACCGTTTTGGACAAGAACATCGCCGAAAGATTGCGATCGATTGGCAAG
>JBJTQD010000141.1:0-1915 GCA_046075445.1 Planctomycetota bacterium | reverse complement strand
TGCCCGACTTGGATCGCGAATACAGCCTCAACGAAATTGCCATCATCACCCGAGCCGCCCCAGCGAGATTGCTCGGACTAAAGCAAAAGGGCCATCTCGGTCCCGGCGCCGATGCGGATCTAACGCTCTATACGCCAGTCTCCGACCGCGAGCAGATGTTTCAGTTCCCCTGGATGGTTATTAAATCAGGTGAACTCCTGCTGCGAGACGGCGAGTTGCTCGGAGCGGCAAACCAAGGAGAAATTCTAGAACTCCCAACCGGCAGCGATGATGGAGAGGAGCAGGAATTCGAAGACTGGGTCGAACGCCACTACTCATTCCAAGCCAACCAGTTCGGCGTTTAACCGCATAAGCCTGCTAAGGAATGCGGAATGCAGAATGTCGCGCTCGGCTCGGGTCTCCCGACCCCGCCGAACGCGCAAGTGCGGCTCCCCTCTCGCCGGTTCTTCTCCCAGTAGTCCCAGTAGTCCCAGTAGTCCCGGCCTACTTCTTCGCTTGCTTCAGCCGATTGACGATCGCTTCGAATTGCCGCTGCAGCGGCTGCGGGGCTGAAACTACGAGAGCATTTATCTCGGGCACATAAAGAAACTGCACCGCGGGGTTCTCCCGCAGCTGGCCGCTCAGCGTCTGATTGAGGATATCCATCAGCGGCTGCGGCTCGATCGCCAATCCTTGCAGCGAATAAATCTCGAGCATCCCCCGTCGAGTCGCTTCCTGATAAGAGGTCAATTGAAAGGTTCGTTCGTCGATCGCAATCCAAGTCGCTGAAAGCGAGCGTGCGAGTTCTTTAAGGAGCTGTTCGACAGTGTCCGCTTGGAAATCTCCGGGCACAGTCGAACGATTGGACCAGCCGGCTGCCGAGAGCGCTGCCCAATCGACGCTGATCGCAACGCCGCTTTGCCGATAGACTCGCTGCAGAAACTCCTCCAGCGGCAGGTCGAGCGTCGGCTCCAGTTGCAAAGCCTTTTGCAATCCCACTTGTGAGCGGACTGCTCGGCTTTTCAATCGCTCGACGGCATCCGCATCGGCTGGGTTGGCAAGAAATTGGGTCGCGGCTTCAAGTTTACCCAGAAATTCTCCGATCTGAGCCGCGGCTGTGCTGGTGTTGGCAACGACCAATTCTTCTCCCTCAGCGGCGAGTTTGCGTTTGCCCGTGTCCATGCTCCAACTCACGGGGTCGACTAGCTTCATCAAGCTGTCGGACATCGCTTGGAATTTCTCGGGCGATGGGTCTTTGATTTTGGGAAGCGGAAATCGATACTCCCCCGTCACCTGAGAACCTGCAGGAAGTATCACCTCAACTCCCGCGAGATTCACTCGTTCTAATTTTAATTTTTGCAAAACGGTTCCGAGGATCTCACCCGTGGACGTGTTCTCTAAATCGACTGAGATGGGTGTGTCGATCGGAATTCCACGCTGCGCCAATGCCAATCCGTCGATGCACATTGGTACGCCAGTGAGCAGGGAAAACTCACTGATGAAGAGATGCAGCGGAACCTCTTTGTACTCCACTTCTGCGACGGGCACCGACCACGGGTCGCCGATCGGAGAATCCGGAGCGGGCTGGCTGATGAGGTATCGAGGCAATCCGACCATGCGATCGGTTCGTTCGCTTTGAGCAAGGTCGCCCAGTTCCGTTAGGCTAGTCCCCGGACCGGAGAGGAGTTGCGAAAGCTTGCCTAGGCGATCGGTCAATGTGGTCGGACCGCTTGGTGCCGGCGCGACGCCAGCATCGGGTTTTACGCCAGTTGATTCGCCCGGCGGGGGGCTGATCGGGCTGGAGTCGGAAGCCAAAGGTGAAACGGGCCGCTCCTCGCGACTGGGAAGCGGATCGCTTGACCCCGTCGCTGGCTTATCCTGCGGCTTTTCTTCTCCACTCGGCATCTCTGGCTGGTTGCCGCTTGATTCAATCTCG
>JBJTQD010000140.1:0-5046 GCA_046075445.1 Planctomycetota bacterium | reverse complement strand
AACGGCCTCAGCCCAAAGTCGCTATCGCGTCTTCGCCGGCGCTGCGGAACATCGAGCGGTGAGCTGAGCTCGCTTGAGAAAATCTTCCAGCTCGCTCAGCGGCGGATCGAGCATCGTCACTTCACGGCACGGCACCTTCTGGTCCTCGACGAACGTCGCCGCCAGGAATTGCAGCAAGAGATGGGACTCGATCCGTATCTCGATGCGCTGGCCGACTGACCGGAGAGTCTCAACGAGAAAAGCGAAACCTTCTTTTCGCTCTTCGCTGCACGGTGAAGAGCAGAGGGGGTAAACACAGAGACGCAGAGGAAACAGAGAAAAGAAAAAGATTGAAGGTGATGGAAGAGATGGAAAAGTCAAAAGCCCTTAAACTCATCTAATTATTCCCTTCCCCGGTTTTCCTCGGCGCTCTCTGTGCCCTCTGTGTTTACCCTCTTCTGCCCTCCGTTAAGCCGTGCCAGTTGATTAGACCAGCTCGCCGCTGGCATAAAGGTCGTAGAGTTCGCGGAAGACTTCGCGAATGTTTCCTGCGTGTTTGCGAAAAGCCGCATTGGCGTGCGCTTCCCAGCCAGAGCTTTCTCTGGGGAGCAGTTGTGTCAGAAGTGAGTGCAGCAGTTCGCTGCTGGTTCGGCATTCGATCCAGGTTGGTAGGAATTCTGAGCGGTGAGTCGTCACGACCAGCCCGAGATTGCGACGCTCGACTGTAAGTAGCAGCAATCGCCGGTTGGTTCGAGTTAGCAGTTCGGCGCTATCGAGCAGTAGGATCGTGCTGCTCGGTAAGGCTTCGGTCTCTGTGAGCAGGATTGCTTGGTCGGCTTTCGCGCTTGGAGTGCGGCGGCGTGAGCAGTGGTGACCGAGGTCGACGAGCCTGGGGTGTAACTGTTCGAGCAACGTTGTCTTGCCCCGTCCTTTCGGCCCGACGATGGCAGCTCGAAAATTGAGCCTTCGCAATTTTTCCAGTTCCGATTCCCAGTCGCCCTGCTGGAATTGAAATTGCAGTGCGTCGGTCCGCAGGACCGCCAGTGGATTGAGCCGGGCAGGGCAGCCGAGTGTTGCCGGATCTGGCTTCAGGTCAATGCTCACGCGTTGATTCCTGAGGTTGCGCCGATGCGGACTTCATTGCCGCTGGGAGCGAGTGTGAACTCGATGATTTGGCTGTCTGAAAGCGGGACGGTTACCGCTTCGATGGCCCAGACCAGTGAAATCAAAGCCCCGGAAAAGCTGTAGGGACCACCGGGGGGATCGAAATGGAAACGCTGCTTGCCGCTTACTCCCGGTTTCATGACGGCAATCCGGGCGATGACTAGCAGATCGCGATCACCTTTGCCACTGGTGTACCAAAGCAATCGCAATTCAATCAGGTCACAACGTTCGGTCAGACCATCCCAAATGACCTCGCCCACAATCGGCTCATCGATATCGTAGTGCAGTTTCGGCTTGTCAAGTTTCAGCGCGATCATGCAACACCCTTGGGGATCACGAGAAATTCGGACTCTCCCTGCACATTCGGAAAGACAGGGACCTCGCCTTGGACGATTATCTTCCAGACAACTTTGTTTTTCTCCCCGCTGTGACTGTGCATGGTATTCGGCGGGATTGCCACGGTCGCGGTGCCGAATTGCATCTCTGTCGCTGCCGAGGTGCGAGTGAGTTCGATCGTGTGAAAGACTTTCTTGTCCGTTATGGTATCGGTGCCGCGAGTATAAGTCGCTTGTTCCTCACCGACAACGCTGATAACCAATTCCTTGATCCGGCTGACGCGTCCTTTTAGCTCCCAAGCGACATCGAAGGAATCGCCCAGCGGAACGGCGCCTTCACTCAAGGCCAGCTCCACAATCGGATTAAACAGTTTCAGGAATTTGTAAAAGGCCAGGCAGATGAAGAAGATGCCTAAAAACACCGGCGGAGACCTCCAGAGAATCGTCAACCAGTCGAGCCTCTTGATCGGATCGTAGTAAAACAAGCCGATGACAATATTCCAGATGAGGGCGAAGACGCCTTGGTAGAACACCTCTTCAACCCGAGTGGCAGTGGGTTTGAATTTTTGTGGGCCGACAAACGATTGCCAGTTCGCGCGCTCCGAGTAGGGGCTGGGTGTTGCCCGCTTTGTTTGGCTGTCGAAGATTTCATCAGATTCAGGCCGAGGGGAAGTCACGCCTTGATTGGTTGCGGGCGACTGTTGACTTGCTTCTCTTCGGAGTTCGGCTCCAGTGGGATTTCCAAGGGAGTGTGGCGAGAGTTGCTTTTTAGGTTTTACAGGTCTGAGGCAGG
The DNA here is from genome assembly GCA_046075445.1 of Planctomycetota bacterium. Classification (GTDB taxonomy): domain Bacteria; phylum Planctomycetota; class Planctomycetia; order Pirellulales; family Pirellulaceae; genus BJ22. Next base: position 2,775 of record JBJTQD010000140.1, on the reverse strand, counting down.
CGCTCAGTAAAAAGTAACCAAGAAACAGGGGCATTCCACAGGCGAAGCAAGGTGTGCCCAGTTCATGCAAATCTCGGCGCAAGACAGCTTCGCTGGGATTAGCCGGATCGAAGTAGCAAGTTTGGTTCGTACCGGTTTTGTACTGGTCGGATATTTTTTCGGCCCAACTTCGTTTTCCGATGGAAGAGCCAAAACTAAATCGGGAACTGGTTTGGCGGTTCCCGTTGGCTGTGTACTCGTAACTAATTCTCGGTCGATAATCCTCCGCTTTGCCTTTCTTCTGAACTAACTCAACACTTGACTGAAGAATTTTGCAATTAGTGGCTACCCAGTTTCTCGATTGAAGAAGTTGGCGGAGTGGGGGGAGGAGCATAGACCAGAATAACCCGCAGCCGATCAGCAGCAGGATGATACCTATGCCCAGCGGGACGAATCGAGTGAATGCCGAAGCGGCCTTCGGTTCGGAGAGAGGGCGGCGATTCAAATTTGGCTTCCGAAGCAAAAAACTTTTAGTCCGAATCAACTTTTTAAAGCGGGTTGTCTGAGAGTCTTGGCCTGCTTTGCTTGGTTACTCATGCAGCTCTGGAAAAACCTCCTCGGACAAGTCCTGACGCTTGAGCAGCATTTTGGTTCGGGCCAGAAAATCAAATTTAAAATTGGCGACCTGTTGCTCGGTGATGTCCAGCCGCTCGGCGACCTCTTTGTTCGGCATTCCTTCGACGATTAGGAGTTCGATGCATTTCAGTTTGGTCCAGTCCCCTTTTTCCTTCCAGCGATCGACCTGCTCGCGAAGTGCCGAGATGAGCGCTTCCTCTTCCAATTTCCTACGCTCGGTGCTGCGCGCGATGCTGCTGGCGGCACGGCCGGGCCCAGTCAAATGCCAGCCGCCGCTGGAGTCCTCACTCGCGCCCATCTGCAGCGTCGGGCGCCGGCCTTCGCGCCGCAGATGATCGGTCAGCTTGAAGGCGCAAATCGAGAAGAGGTAATTTTCCAGCGAGCGACTACTGTCGTAGTTCGGCAAACTGTTGAGGAAACCGATAAACGTTTCCTGAACGATGTCTTCGCTGGCACTGCGGTTGGATAGTCGACTGTCAACGTAAGCCAGCAGTCGGCCCTCGAAGCGGTCGACGAGTTCAGCCCAGGAACTGCTGTCACCGGACCGGATTTGGGCAATCAGTATCGAATCTGGGTCTGGCGATTGGCTCATTCGGCTCCCGCAAGGATGCGACTACTCGGAAGGTTGCGCAATTCGGCGGAGGAATGAGTCGAGTTGAGAATCGGTCGCATCGCCATTGCTGAGGCCAGCGGCTTCCTTCTCGCCCAATTCAATTCGAACCGGCTCGCTGGTCGGTTCGAGCACTGCCTCCCCAAAGTTCAAGTCGCCGATAAAGCTGACTTGGCGTGGGGAATTGAATCGAAGTTCCTCGATAGCCGAGACGGAAATCGATTTTTGAGCCGACGACTCCAGCGGAAAATCGTCGAGCACATTGTCCCGATTGGCGACGATTGGGTTGCTGCGCGAAGCGGAGGGTACCGGAGCAGGAACTTCTTCCAGTTTGGCCGGTTCGGTTTTTGCGCGAGCGGGCGGGGTTTGTTTGGTCGCTTTTGCTGCAGGGCTCGGTGAGGCTTGAGCCTTGACGGGCTTGAGGCCGGCTGGCTCGCTCAATTTTACGGGACTGCCTGGACTGACCGTGACCGACATCGTGCCGGCAACGGTTGCATCCAGCGTTGCGGCGGCGGGAGTCTTTTTGCTCGGAGTTCGATCGGTTGGCTTCTCAGCCGCGACTGGGCTGAAAACGATTTGCTCTTCGCTTGCTCGATGGACCGCTGGCCGATTGGCATTCGATTTATTGTTCAATGGAGCCGAGACTACGGCAGCGGCTTGCTTTGGGCTCATCTCGTATTCGGCACGAAACGTCACGGTGCCAACGGTGACGAGTTCGCCGGGAAGTAGCGGTTGCTCGGTCGTGATTTTGTAATTGTTAACAAAGGTTCCATTGAGCGAGCCCAGGTCTCGAATGAAAAGGCGGCCATCGCGTTCACGAATTTCGCAATGTGCTCGACTGACCAAAGCCAGCGGGACTTTGAGATTCGCTTCTTTGCCCCGGCCAATCACGGTTGGCAATCGGAGTTTGACTTCCTGCGTTTTCACTTCGCCGCCGACAACGATTAGCTTGGCTTGCAACATCAGCGAGCTCTCCGGGCGAGAATGGCGTTTGGGTTGAAACCGTAAGGACGCAATGGTCAGTGAATCAAGGGTCAGTGAATCAAGGAGCGAGCCCCGAGGTGGGGTAAGGCGGGCGGGGCTGTGACCAAAAAATTCGGTCGTATTTTGCCGTCTGAGAGCTGGCAAAAAAAGGTGTCGCTGGGGAAATTTCAATCGGAATTAACGCAGCGGGAAGCGTTTGGAGGGATTTCGGGGATCGCGCGGTCCCGGGGGTATGATTCTCCGCTTCCAAAAGTCCCACGAGTCCCAAAAGTCCCACGATTCCCATCCTCCCCAACGAGCGGCAGCAGCGTCCGCGAAGTTTGCCGCCAGCATTTCAGAATTCGCTAGCGGCCGAGAAATGAAACGAAAATCGGGTTCAACACCGGGGGGCTTTCGGTCGATACAGGTTCAGCAGCGCGGATTATTCGTTCTGACTGGGAAATTGCGAGGCGAGACCGACGAGTTGCTCGGTTTTGCCAAGGGCCGGAATCCGGGGAATTACCCCATTCCACCGCTTCAGGGCAAAGCCACAAAAGCACCCTTTTTCCGGAGAACTTGGGCCCTTG
>JBJTQD010000139.1:0-1173 GCA_046075445.1 Planctomycetota bacterium | reverse complement strand
GATCCGCGAAAGCGATTTCCGAACATTCAAAGCGTTCTGTTTGCGTTGAAGCAGCGGCAGGAATGGATTTCGCGGCGGCCTCTGCTGTTGCTCGGTCTGCTCGGCCCGCTGTTGCTGCTTGGAATTGTCGGGCTGGCTGGTTGGTCCGCCTACCGTCGTGCAGTGGTCGATAGCGACTCGGCGATCACGCTGAAAGCCGCACAGAGTAATCACTTTGCGGCCCAGCTTGCGGCTCGCAGTGCTGCTGAGCAGATGGATGAATATTTTCGGGCGGTGACTGATTTGGCAGGCGATGTCGCTTTTCAGATGGACCTGAAAGCAGCCGTGAATGACCGCGAGTTCGAGGAGTTGCGATTGCAGCTTTCCGATCCGAATCGAAACAGTGACCCGGAGTTGGGGCCGATCCGCCAGCGATTCCTGCAGCATCCCGCTCGCGTGCCGCTGGACAATAAGCTGACCAAACTGAGAGCGAGTAAAAACTTGCAGCAGGTTGCCAGCTGGTGGGTTTATGACCCGTACGGAAATCAGTTAGCGGCAGCCTTTGCCGGAGCAACTCCCTCGGACCAACTGAAGACCGTTGGGCGGAATTACAGTTACCGGAGTTACTTCACGGGGTTGAACGATGACTTGCTGGAGAAACAGGAAAACGGACGTGTTCGTTACCCGGTTTCCCCAGACCCTCGCAATCGACAGCATGTGATGCTGACTCATCTCTCAGCGGTGTTTCTGAGCGAAGCGAGCAACACGTGGAAGATTGCTTTCTCAGCTCCGGTTCTAATCGAGGTCGATGGAAAAGTTGAGTGTCTCGGTGTGGTTGGGCTGACCGTAGAGATGGGTGACTTTGTTGATTTCACGGCTACCCCAGGCCAATACGCGATTATGTACGACCAGCGCCCAGGAAAGAATCAAGGGTTGGTGCTGGAGCATCCGCTATTCGACGCCTTTCACGATCGCGGGGAGAAACTTCCTGAGTCATTGGCATCCTGTCGCGTTGACCCAATGGCTTTGATTGAGCGACCAACTGGTGACCCGGTTGGTCAAATCGATTTGGGAACAGACTATGCGGGCCGGTATATCACAGGTCTCTCGGATGTAGAATTTTCGGACTTGGAATTGCACCAGCAGAACGCGAGACGAAAGTCTGGGTTGGTTGTTGTTGTCTTTGAGGATTAC
>JBJTQD010000138.1:0-1347 GCA_046075445.1 Planctomycetota bacterium | reverse complement strand
CTTCCTCGCCATACAGTTCAAACGTGCTGGCCGGTTCATCCGAAAGGTCGGTTAGCTCAGGCACCGACATCTGCATTCGATAAGCCATCTCGTACTGGGCAATCCGCGCTAGAATTTCGGGATCACCGACCTCCGCTTCGCGGGCTGCATTCAGCCGCGCTAGCCGATCGAGAAATTCACGCTGCTGCGGCCGAGCGGTACCCGCCGGATCTTGCAGGTAGAGCACGGGGTCGCCTTGGCTGCGGAATTTCACACCTTGATGATTGGAAGGAAGGAATCCAGCTCCCCAAAGCCGGTCGTAGATCGGTTGAGCTTGATCGTAGCTGTTGTGATTCAGCAGCACGACGAATCCCGGCAGGTTCTCCGACTCGCTCCCTAGGCCGTAGCTGAGCCACGAACCGATGCTCGGCCGACCCGGTTGCTGATTACCCGTCTGAAAAAAGGTAATCGCCGGGTCGTGGTTGATTGCCTCGGTGTGCATCGACTTGATCAAGCACAACTCATCGGCCACCTTGCCGATGTGTGGAAGCAGTTCGCTGAGCATCATTTCGGACTTGCCATACGGCACGAACTTCCAAGGCGACTTGGTCAACGGAAACGTCCCTTGGCCTGCGGTCATCCCGGTCAGGCGCTGGTTACCGCGGACGCTGGCCGGCAGTTCAGTCGCATGCAGCTTCTCCAGCGACGGCTTGTAATCGAGCAGATCGACTTGCGAAGGAGCACCGCACTGCAGCAGATAGATCACCCGCTTGGCTTTGGGAGCAAAATGAGGCAGCCCGGGCAGACCACCGACACGATCATCGGCCTGTGCTTGCCCCTGCAGCAAACCGGGCATCAGCAGCGAGCCGAGCGCCGCCGCTCCGAGCCCATGCCTGCCGCGGCCAAAAAACTGGCGACGGTTTTCCAGCAGTTGCGATTGATTCAGCAGACTATTCACGTTTTATTCCTTGGTGATGAATTCATCGAGATTAAGGAGCATCCGCGCGACGCTGGTCCAAGCCGCATAGTCAACCAGCGACAAGCCCTCCTTGAGCGGCGAGTCTCCCACACCGAGCAACTGTTTCGCCGCGGCTTCATCAGCCGCAAACCGCGCCCGCTCCGCGGCAAAATGCTCGCGCATCACGGCCAGCTCTTCGGCTCTCGCCTCTCGCCCGGTGACGAGCTTGAACCCGACCACTGCCGGGTCGGATTCTGCGTCCGGCGGCTGCTCCAACATCCGCAGCGCTAGATGCCGAGCCGCTTCGACGAACTGAGGTGCGTTCCAAAGCAGCAGCGCCTGCAGCGGCGTGTTGGTCCGGGACCGCTGCAGCGTACAGACTTCGCGGTCCGGTGCGTCGAGAATCTTCA
>JBJTQD010000137.1:0-4700 GCA_046075445.1 Planctomycetota bacterium | reverse complement strand
AAGTCCCAGTAGGGTGGGACAAGGTCGCGGGGGCGCCATGTTGATCTGACATTCAATCACAAACGTTGCAGCGCATGGAGTCCCCGCGACCGCCGGCCCACCAGCGCATTGGTTAGGGCATCGATTCGCTGCGGTGGTGGGCCGGCGCGGGGCGGGATCGGCTTGGTTTTCGGATCCATCCAGCTTCGTTCCGACAAATTAGCTTAACGTTTTGCTTTGATTCCCCGCCCCGCTTGTCCCACCCTACTTTGCCGACCTCGCTCAAACGGGGATTGCCCGAATGGGAGCTTTGGATTGAGAATTAATGGCAAACAAGTCGCAACTTGATTTGAGCCGAATTTAAAAAGAGTGGCACCGCTTTTCAGTCGTGTTAGGCTGTGTTTCACGCACAGATAGTTATACTGAGGGGCCTAACGATTCACAGGGATGCGACCCCGATGAACTCACCCACCTCAAATTCAATTGCCGCACTTCTAGCATCCGCCCAGCAGGGAGACCTGCACGCGCGCGAGCAATTAGCTCAATGGATGTTGGAAAACGTCAACCGGCTGGTTGGCTCTGTCATGCGGCAGGGCAGATCGGCGCTCGGTCATTCCTCGTTGACCAGCGAGGTCTTGGTCAAATTGGTGCGCGGCGAAACCATCGACCGAGCTCCCAGCGCTTCTTATTTGACGGCGGCCATTTCCCAGGCTACCCGGGAGATCCTGATTGACAGTTACCGCCGCTACGCTCGATGGAAAGAAGGATTCGCCGAAGGAGTTCCGGCGGATTGCCCTTGGTTTAAGAAAATCGAAGAGTCTCCTTTTGACATGCTGGAGTTGCATGATGCTTTGGCTCGGCTGGAGCAAATCGACTCCCGCAAAGCGGCTGTCGTGACCCTGAGGTATTTTTGTGACCTCAGCCTGAATGAAACGGCAGAACGGCTGGGGGTCTCGAAGTCGACAGTCGAAGCGGACTGGCGATTGGCGAGAGCTTGGTTGTTTGAACAGTTGGTTCCTCCTGGAAATGCGTAGGAACATTCCGTCTTCTGAAACAAAGTCGGCGAGGTTGGCTCTGATGTCTTCAAAAACCGCTAATGGCGTGCTGGACTTGGATTTAGGGCTGAAGACAACCGACCCGCTCGTGCACGATCTCGCAGCGCGAACAGGAGAGCGGGACTACGAACAGATTTCCCAGCGTTTGAAAGCGCTGGAGCAGCAAGCAGATGCCAATCAATTTCTGAATCTTTCCGAAACGGAGGAAACTCAGGAGCTGGGCGATCATCCGACTGCGGGTTCAGATCCCGAGGTTTCGAACCGGTCATCGTCTGGCCCGGTTGAATTAGGGCCGTATGTGCTGATCCGCCTCCTCGGCATCGGCGGCTTTAGCCGAGTCTATGAGGCGTATCACCGCCATCGCCCCAGTGAGCGAGTCGCGGTCAAGCTGTTTCAACATCGTTGGCTCGACGCCCTCGAGCGATTGGAACTTGAGAAGCTCGTACTGCAAAAGCTGAATCATCCGAACTTGGTCAAGGCGATTGACTCCGGAGAAACGCCCGACGGCATGAGTTACCTCGTCATGACGCTGGTCGAGGGGGAGCGAATCGACCAGTACGTCAAGTCTGACAAGCTGGACTACCGAGCCGTCGCGAGGCTTTTTGCGGAACTCGCTGACGCGATGGCTTACGCCCATGAGCAGGAGGTGATTCACCGAGACCTGAAGCCAAGCAACATCCTCGTCACCAATCAGGGGCATCCCGTTGTCGCCGACTTTGGCTTGGCAAAACGGACCAACGGCATTCGCGGCCAATCCCTAACGGCCACTGGGGCACTAGTCGGAACACTTGGTTACTTGGCACCGGAGCAGGTTGGTCCGGGTAAGGCTGAAATCTCGCGGGCGGTCGATATCTATGGTTTAGGGGCGACGCTTTACTCGGTGTTGACGGGAGAAGCTCCAACAGAGAACGAAAATCTGCTGCAGGGCCTGAATCAACTTCAGAATCAACGTCCGACGGAACCGCGAAGTTTCGATCCGAACTTGCCGGCCGACCTGCAATTGATTTGTTTGAAGTGCCTCGAGAAATCACCTCGCGATCGCTACGATTCCATGCACGAATTAGCGGCCGACCTGCGGCGATTCCAATCGGGGCAACGCGTGATCGCCAGACCCACAGCGGTCTGGACTCAGTTCAATCGCTGGGTTCAGGCCAATAAAGTGGTAGCCAGCCTTACCATGGGTTTGCTGCTGGCGGTCGTGCTGGGATTGTCGGTCACTTTGTTTCTTTGGCGACAATCCGAGGCTCGACGAGGGGAGGCGAATCGCTTGCTGCAATCGGCGAATACCATCCTCGCCAAGGGTAATAAGTTGGCCGAAAACTCTTTGGCAAGCACCCCCGGTAGTTTGCAGTATCGCTATGAGCGGCTTCATCAATCGATTGGATTTCTCCGGCAATTTTCCGAGGAGTTCCCGGGCGATTTTGATTTGCAGCGTGAACTCGCGACGACTCACTTTCGCCTTGCCAAGGTTTGTGCTCACCGTGGCTTTTACGATGAGGGGATTGAGAATTTCGAGATCGCCGAAGGGCTGTTTCTGCAACTTTCTCAGCTTCAAACCGATGACGTGAGCTTGCGATTCGATGTCTTTCACTCACTGCTGGGCAATCATCACCTCTACGAGACGGGGCGTCTGCAAGGTTATCACAGCGAGAAACTGTATGAAGCTCAAGCGGTGATTGAAGAGGTCTTGGCCTGTGAGCCGGAAAACATTGATTACCGAGATGCTTACATTTGTTGTTTGGCTCAAGTTGCCGCGCGGACTAGGAGTGATGACATTGAGAAAGGATTAGAATTAATCCATCGCATTCACGAAGAGGCAATGCAACTGAAAGCTGACTTGCCCGAGCCATGCCTCCAGTGGCGACATGCGGGGCTGACCGCCTCCTATATGGTTAACATCTATGTCTCGCTTGAAGACTGGGACAACGCTCAGCACTACTTCCTTAAATCAGAAGGCTTGATTAATGAGTATCTGGCGAAGGCGAGCAAGGACCCGCTGGAGCAGTTGGATTGGTATTGCCTAAAGCTTTGGGAGATTGAATTTGCCTTAATGCAAAAGGATTTCACCAAGGGGCGGCGAGTCTATGACCAAATGCGTGAGCGACTCTCAACGCTGATTCGCCAATACCCTGACTACCACGACTTTCAGCGTTACGCTGAGAGTTTAGAGCAATACCGCGCCGACCACCCTGAATTGAATCTTGGGAACGCGGAGTCAGCCGATCGCACAGCTGATTGAGCAACGCGAACGTTTGGGGCGAGGAAAGATGCGTTGGATCAATGGTTAGTCGATCAGGCCGTCGACCAGGCGGACGACCGCATCGGCCGCCTTGGCAATCTGCTCGTCATGGGTGACCATCACGACCGTCAGCTGCTCCTCTCGGCAGAGTTCGAGCAAGCAGTTCAGCACACGGGTGCCGTTCTCACGGTCGAGATTTCCGGTTGGCTCGTCTGCCAGTAGAACCTTGGGCTGGGACATTAGCGCTCGGGCGATTGCCGTGCGCTGCATTTCACCGCCCGAGAGTTGGCTGGGGCGATGCTTGAGCCGATGCGTCAGCCCCACGCGTTCCAAGAGCTCGGTCGCTCGCGCGGTGTTGGCTTTACGGTTGCGATAGTAGCTCCATGCACCATGCTGGATCATCTGCGAGACGAGTACGTTCTCCAGTACCGTCAATTCCGGCAGCAAATGATAGAACTGAAAGATCAGTCCGAATTCCCGGTTCCGCAGTTGGTCTCTCTGTCGCGAGGGAAGTTCATCAATTCGCTGTTGCTCGTACCAGATTTCACCCCGGTCGGGCGCGTCGAGGGTACCGAGCAGATGGAGCAGCGTGCTTTTGCCGGACCCGCTTTGTCCGACGATCGCGGTAAATTCGCCAGCCGCAATTTCGAGGTCAACACCCTTGAGCACGGGGACTTCGACATTCCGTTTGCGATAACTTTTCTCGAGGCCCAGCGCTCGCAGGGCGATAGGCCGCGCCACACGTAGCGGAACTCGGCCCGAACGCTCGCTGTTTGCTTTTGTACTGGAAACTCGTCGTAGTGAATCACTCATAACGCAGAGCCTCCACTGGGTGCATTCTGGCGGCTCGTAAGGCGGGCAAAACACTCGCCAGAACGGCAATCGCAATCGATCCGGCAGCAACCCAAGCAATTGTGAACGGGTCGACAATCGTCGGAATTTCAGAGAAGAAATAAACCGTGGGGTCGAAAACCTCGCGGCCGGTTACCCATTGAATTAAGTCTGCGATTTCATTGATCTTCCAGACAAAGGCCAAGCCTAACAAAATTCCTGCTCCTGCTCCGACAGCTCCCAAAGCAACTCCATAGCCGAGGAAGATCGACATCACGCCCGTGCTCGGAGCGCCCAGAGCCTTGAGGATTCCGATGTCCTTCGTCTTTTCGACGACAATCATGTAAAACGTCGCCAAAATTCCAAAGCCCGCAACGGCAATGATCAGGAACAGCAAAATGTTCAGGATTGTGACCTCCAAGTCGACCGCACTGAGAATCGGCCGCTGAATATCCTGCCAAGTCTGAATCATGAACGGGCTGAGCGCCGAGGGGAATCGTTGCTCGAGCTTTTGCTTGGCGGCAACGAGATTCGCTTCTGGCTTCAGCCGAATCTGAATCGCCGAAACATTCCCTTCTCCAGAGAGCGGGTCGATC
>JBJTQD010000136.1:0-2084 GCA_046075445.1 Planctomycetota bacterium | reverse complement strand
TCGCGCCAGCCCCCGGTTCGGCAGCGAAAAAAAATACAACCGGCGATTCAGCGAGGGCCGCTCAATTGGCGACCAGCCCAGCTGGCGCTCGGCGAACGGCGCAGCGGGCGCTCGGCGACCGGCGCAGCGGGCGCTCGGCGCAGGTCTCCCGACCCCGCCGATTCTTCGACCTTCGGTCTCCTCTTGGCCGCTAATTCGGATTCCACGTCGAACCGTCCGAGCCGTGTACCGGTGGTGCTTTCTTCTTCGTCAGCCGGGTCTTCGCGCCAGCCCCCGGTTTGGCAGCTCACTTCGATTTCGCCGGCTTTTCCCGCTTGAAATCCAACTCATCAAACCAAAGGTCTTCATTCGGCACGTCGAGCCTTAAGCCCTCAATCTCGCCATTGATGGCAAGCAGAAACTGGCACGCCCCCTCTTCGAACCAAGCGTGCTCATCATCCCACTCGATACGAAACGTGTCATATTGCAGGTGCACAAGGTCTGCAACCAGCCGCGGATTGGGCAGCAGTTTCAGAACCAACTTCCCATTCTTTAAGCTGACCTCGGCTGGACCATACTTGGGGTCGACATACTTTCCACAGTAGGCCTCCAAGTTGTGGGTCATCGCAGTCTGCGGAACTTTGACGCTCGAGATGTCCCGAATCTTCGCGTAGAACTCCTCACGCTCTTTCAAAAAGCGAGGATGATACTCATCCACGAAATCTAATTTCGATTCTGGAGCCAATGCCTTTTCGATAACTTGATAAGCGATCGCCGTAGGCAGCGTTGTCATACTGTTGGTCAACACGACAACGCCGATGTCCGCTTCAGGGACCAGCATCACGCAGCTGTACATTCCGTCATAGCCACCACCATGAGAGAGGACTTTCACACCGCGGTAATCCATCATCGACCAGCCCAAACCATAAGCTCGAAAGTGACTCGAAGGGAACAGTTCGCGATGACGAGCAGAGACGGGAATCACGGTCAGCGGACTCCACATCGTTTCAGCTGACTCCTCACTCCAGAGGCGGCGATCCTCGCTCAACTTGCCGCGCCGCAGCTGGACCTGGAGCCATTTCGCCATGTCGGTCGTCGAAGCGATAATCCCGCCGGCGGCAACCATCGAGTCCCAATTGCACCAATTCAGCGGCACATTTTGGTCGGGCAGCGTTTTATGCGGCGTCGCGATGTTTTTGTCTCCGATGAGCGAGTCAACGCTGAACACGGTGCGCTGCATTCCCAGCGGCTCGATGATTTCTTTCCGCGCGAATTCTTTCCATGGCATCCCAGTCAGCTTGCTCACTACCTCGCCGGCAGCGATGAACATCAAGTTGGAGTAGCCGTAATGCTCGCGATAGGGCCCAGCCTGTTTCAGGAACCGGGTCCTCTGCACCAACTCTGCCGGCGTGAACTCGGTGCCGTACCAAAGCAAGTCGCCACTGAAAGTGCCGAGCCCGCTGCGATGGCAAAGCAAATCGCGGATTCGCAAGTCAGCCGAAACGTAGGGGTCGTACAACTGAAAGTCAGGAAGAATCGACTGGACTCGGTCGTCCCAGCGAACCAGTCCACGCTCGACGAGAATGGCCAATGTCGCGGCGCAGTAGGCCTTTGAGTTCGAGGCGATCGCAAACAAAGTCTCGGCATCAACCCGTTCCGGTAGGTCGACCTGCAGGGTCCCAATGCCTTCGTTGAACAGGACACGGTCTGAAGTGACCACGGCGACTGCCAATCCGGGCACATCCCAAGCGTCCCGCTTGGATTCGAGGTATTCGGCAAAGCCTGTGGAGTCCCAATTCGTTTGCGCCGCCAAAACGGAAGGAGCGAGGAGCAGGCAGAAACAACAAGAAACGAGCCAACGGATCATCGACTTTCACCGCCATGAAAACAGCCGGAGGAACCAAATTAAGCACGGTCCGTCAGAGTAATCCATCCCCCAGCGAAACGCGAGTGCCGTCGACATTTCGAGAGGCACATCCGGTTTTTCGGGTGGCACGTCCCTGAGGCTTTGCCAAAGGCGTGGTGATTCGCAAGTTGGCAAAGCGTTTGACAGCTGCCGCACCTGGGGCTGGCGCGAGGACCCGGCTGACGAAGAGGTAAGCCGC
>JBJTQD010000135.1:0-1333 GCA_046075445.1 Planctomycetota bacterium | reverse complement strand
AAAGCTAAACCGATCAAACTCGGTGTACTTGCTCAACTCCCAGACCGCTTCGACGATATTCTCCACTTGCAACTTCTGCAGAATACTATTCTTGCGGAAGTTCAATGTTCGCATCGAGATATCGATCTCATGAGCAATCTGCTTATTGGTCTGCCCCCGAGCCCAGCGGCGAAGAATCTGCAACTCCTCATCGGTGCAAGATTCAATTCGACGTACCAGACTTATCCGAGCATCTTCGTAGACCCGCCCGGAAATCGCCCTTTGACGAGCCGAGATCAAAGCCTCCCACAGCTCCAACTCCTCACAAGTATCCGGAATCACCACGGCCCGCGTGTCGCTCGCCAGCCGAATCGCAGTCCGCGCATCGGTCGAACGGACCGAGACCAGCGGGATCAGCGAAGGCCGATTCCGCTCCAGCCAATTCGCCAACTGACTTCCAACCATATCCGGCAAGACAAAGTCAAAGGCGACAACGCCTACCATCTCAGGGCTGCAGAGACGCTGGACGTCCTCCGCCGAATGGAAATCCGTTAGAGCCAATTCACAGCGCTGAGCTAACTGGCGCAAATTCGCCAGCGATTCACTGCACTCGGACTGCAAAAGCAGATAGAGCTTGGTTTCAGGACCGGAATTTAGTTGAGTCGACATCAACAGTGCTACTCCGCCCGGTGAAGCTGGTTGGCTTGCATCCGGGAAAGCGAGTACTCCGAAGCGCGGCAGGCCCAATAGCCTGACCCCAGAACCTCAACCCATTCAACGCGGAGGCGCTCGCAAAGAGCACTTCCTGTCAGCGCAGTGGATCACGAACCGCGCAATTCAAATCTATGTCGATTCCGCACAGGAGGTCGGCGGATTTTTCAGGAGACTGGGAGCGACTTGCCACGATTGATCACGCTTTAACGACTGCAACGAATAAGCATTCCAACTTCGCAAAAAATACGCTGCTGTCCGCACTAACCTGCTGCCAGATCTCGAAAGGGTATCGCCAATTGCGCAATCGCGCAATGCTTTACCTGATTAATCAACCGCCTAGCGACCCATCAGAGTGCACTGTTTTAAAACATCAAGCGTACACTTCCGCCGCCCGCCCAAAGCTTCCGGTCTCAACTTTGCCGAGGTCACCCAAACGATGCCTACTGTTGAATCTCTTCTGCCGCTGATCATCTGCGTCGGTGCAGCAGCCTCCATCGGCTGGCTCTTCGGTCAGGCTAAAAAAGGTGCTAAAAAAGGTGTCAGGAACCGTTTTTCGTCAATCGGTGCCGGCAACCTACCTTCTCGTGGCACTTTGCCATCTCGCAAGCCAGAACGACTCCCCTACGCAGACCAAACCAGT
>JBJTQD010000134.1:0-12602 GCA_046075445.1 Planctomycetota bacterium | reverse complement strand
CGTTGCCGAGACGCTCTCGTTTGTCTCTTTGGCTGAGCATTTCAAAGCCGCTCAGCGCTTGCCGCTTGCCCTAACTCGTGAAGCATTCAGCGTCAACCATAGGGACAGCCGCTCTGGCCCTCTCTGGCTCCCCTACTCGCGTGCTACTTTGCGGCGCGCTTTTCCAACGGTTATGATTGAGGCCGACGTGGTCGTGCGAACTACAGCGCCGCCGAGTTGCATGTCATGCATTGGAAACTCTTCGAGGAGTCGAGAATGAGTCGGATTTTGTGTGGGGCCGTAGCCCTGTTGCTGAGTTTGGGAATTGCCAGCGTTGGGCGCGGTCAGGAATCGCGATTTCAGTTTCAGCCCGACCAGCACGTTTGCATCATCGGCAACACTCTCGCCGAACGGATGCAGCACGATGCTTGGTTGGAATCGATGCTGCACGCCCGGTTGCCCGAGCATCGTCTGGTCATTCGAAACCTCGGTTACTCGGCCGATACGCTAAAGACGCGACTCCGTTCGGCTGGTTTCGGTAGCCCCGACGAGCATTTGACTCGAAACAAGGCCGATGTCGTCTTCATGATGTTTGGCTACGGCGAGTCGTTTGAAGGGGAGGCTGGGCTGGAGCAGTTCAAAGCCGACTACACGGCTGAAATCAAGCGAATGCAGCAGCAAAAATACAACGGCAAATCGGCGCCGCAGTTGATTCTGGTCTCACCGGTCGCGCACGAGAATTTGAAACGCCTCAATTTCCCCGGCGGGACTGAAAACAACGCGAGGCTGGACCTCTACACCCAAGCGATTCGGGATGTGGCGGCCGCAAACAATCTTCCGTTTGTCGATTTGTTCCATTACACCCAAGCCTCTTATCCGATGGCCGTCCAGCCTTGGACCATCAACGGCGTCCACTTGAACGACTTCGGCAATCAGCAAGTTGCTCGCCAAATTGTCGATATACTGCTCGGTCCAAAGCCGCTTGATGCCGGCAAACTGGAGAAAATCCGAGCCGCCGTTCAGGACAAGAATTTCTACTGGTTCAATCTCTACCGCACTACGGATGGCTTCTCGATTTTCGGGGGCCGAGCTGACTTGGAGTTCGTCAATCGCCAGACCAATCGTGAAGTGATGCAGCGGGAACTGGAAGTCTTGCAAGAAATGACAAACTTCCGCGATCCCAAAATCTGGGCCGCTGCTCAAGGCAAAGAGTACAACGTCGACGATTCGAAAACGCTTCCCTTCATCGACGTGATCTCAAATAAGAAAGGCGAGAATGCCGACGGTACGCACAAGTTCCTTGGAGGTAAGGAAGCGATCTCCAAGATGAAAGTCCTCGATGGATTTGAGGTTCGCTTGTTTGCTTCGGAAGAGAAGTTTCCTGAGCTGGCCAATCCGGTTCAGATGGCGTTCGACACCAAAGGGAGACTCTGGGTCGCCGTTTGGCCCAGCTATCCGCACTGGAAGCCCAAAGATGAAATGAATGACAAATTGCTGATTTTCGAAGACACCAACGGCGATGGCGAAGCGGATGTTTGCAAGACCTTTGCATCCGGACTGCACAATCCGACGGGCTTTGAATTCTGGAATGGCGGCGTTTACGTAGCCCAAGTCCCGGACCTGCTCTTCCTTCAGGATACCGACGGCGACGATAAGGCTGACAAGATGGAGCGGGTGCTGCACGGGATCGACTCGGCGGATACGCACCACTCGATCAATTCGTTCACGGTCGGCCCAGATGGCGGACTCTATTTTCAGGAAGGGACCTTCCATCACACCCAAGTCGAATCGCCGTTCGGGATTGCTCGATCGGCAAATGCCGGTTCATTCCGCTTCGAACCGCGCACCGGAAAGTTCGATCTTTACACCGCTGTCGGCTACGCCAATCCTCACGGACACGTCTTCGATTTGTACGGCACCGACATTCTGCACGACGGAACCGGCTCGAATCCTTACGATGCGGCTTTGATTTCGGGTCGAATCGACTACCCGAACAAGCACCGTCCGGCGCCGCAGGTTTACGGCCAGCGAACGCGACCTTGCCCGGCGACCGAGTTCGTCTCGGGCGGTCATTTCCCAGATGAGATGGCTGGCGAGCTATTGGTTGAAAACGTGATCGGCGACCTCGGAATTCTGCGTTACAAGATTGACGAGCAGGGCTCAAGCATCTCGGGCTCCGAGCAGCCTCCGCTGTTGCTCTCCAGCGACCCGAACTTCCGCCCGGTTGATTTGGAGTTCGCCCCCGACGGGACGCTTTATCTCGTCGACTGGCAGAACCCAATCATCGGCCATATGCAACATAACCTGCGCGACCCGAGCCGCGACCACGTTCATGGCCGGATTTACCAAGTTCGAAACAAGACCAACCCGCCGCTGGAAGTTGAGCCCGAATATGGCCAGCCGACGGCCAAGCTGGTTGATGATTTGTTGAAAGCAAACTTGCGGACCCGTTATCGGATTCGGATTGAGCTGAGCAATCGGCCGAGCGATGAAGTGATGGCCGCGGCCGTCGCAGCCGGCAAGGATTTGCGAGCCGACAATCCGCTCGACTGCTTGAAGCTGCTGGAACTGCTCTGGTTGCACGAACAGCATCATGTTGTGAACAAAGAATTGCTGCTGACGACGCTGACCTGCCGCGATCATCGCGTTCGCGGTGCAGCCGTCCGGACATTGACCAACTGGGTCGACGAACTGCCCGAGGCAGCTGACTTTCTGCTGGCCAGTGCCAACGACAGTCATCCGAGAGTGCGGATGCTGGCCGTTCGCGGAGCGAGTTATCTGCCGGAAAGCAATGGCCTCCCAATTGTTGCGGCCGCAGCAGGACAGGAAATCGACCGCTACCTCGACTACGTGGTCGGGGAGACGATGCGCCAGGTGGATCCGGGTTGGAAGTCGCTGGTCGGCGAAATGAAGTGGCTCAGCGATGTGAATCGTCGTTCGCGAGCATTCGTGCTCGACCGGCTTTCGCCAGCCGAACTTGCGACGATCCCGATGACTGAGGAAATCGCGGAATACTTGATGACCCGATCAGGGATCGACGAGAACCTGCGTAAATCGGCGGTGGAGCGGGTTGCGGTGGAACGCGAGATTCCGGCATCACGCGTGCTCGTTTCGTTGCTCAGTGAGCTCGAGTCCCGATCGGCTGACCGCACGGTGATGTTTGACCTGATCCGGTTGCTGGGTACCCAGCCACGAGCCGAACTGGCGCTGGAACGTCAGCGGTTGGCGAGCTTTGCCGAGACTTCAGCGCTGCCAGCTTTGCGGCAAACCGGTCTGGTTGGCATGCTGATGGCTGATCAGGGGATAGATGGAACTTGGGAATTTGCTTCCAAGACTCCAGAGCGGCTACTCGATTTGGCGCAAGCCTTGCCGATGCTGCCCGACCTGGATTTGCAGTTAACGCTTTACCCAAGAATTCTTCCGCTGCTGGATGGTTTGCCAGAGGCGCTGAAGCAGAAAGATGCCAATGCGAAAAAGGGTGGATTGGCGAAGTTTATTCGAATTGAATTGCCGGGTGATTCGCGAATCCTGACCTTGGCTGAAGTCGAAGTCCTTTCGGGCGGCAACAACCTTGCCCGCGAAGGAAAGGCCAAGCAATCGAGCACCAGCAACGGCGCCGAGGCCTCGCGTGGAATCGACGGCAACACCAGCGGCAGTTTCAACGCAGGTGGGCAGACCCACACGGCTGAAACAACCAGGGACCCTTGGTGGGAAGTCGAGTTGCCAGCCGCCGCCGATATTGATTCCGTTCGCGTCTTTAACCGAACGGACGAGACTCTCGGCAAGCGGCTCGATGGATTTACTCTGAAAATCCTCGATGAAGAACGGAATCCGTTGTTTGTCCAAGCAGAGATCGCTGCTCCGGCTGAAATGCTCGACATCCCAGTCGAAGTCGCCAGCCAGGAGCAGAAGCTGAAACGCATTGCCATTCAGTCGCTGGCCAAAGTCGGCGGCAAAGAGGGCGAGGTCTTCGCCAAGCTCTCCAGCATGATTGCCGACGGCAACGAAGCAGACACCGCAGCCCGAGCGATTCAGGGTTTGCCCCCTGCCGTTTGGAAGGCGGATGTAGCAGCCAAACTCGTTCCGGTGATTGTCCGGCGGATCGAGGAGACTCCGGTAGCGATGCGAACCAGCGATACGATTGCCGACTGGATGCAACTCGGTGAAGCGGTCGCGGGATTGCTGCCGCCAGAGGAAGGCTCGAAGCTACGAAAGCAACTCGGCAGTTTGGGTATCCGGGTGATTCGCTTGGGAGTCAAGCCGCACCGGATGGCTTACGACAAGACAAAGCTCGTAGTTGAGCCAAACAAGCCGCTGGTGATCGTGTTCGAGAATACCGACATGATGCCGCACAACTGGGTGCTGACCGAACCGGGCGCGATGGAAGCGATCGGAATGCAGGCCGAAGAGGACGCTCAAAAGCCGCAGGCCATGGCTCAGAACTATGTGCCACAAAACAGCCGCGTGCTCGCCTCCAGTCGGCTGGTCCAGCCTCAGCAGAGTCAGCGGCTGAATCTGACGACGCCAACGGAGCCTGGGATTTACCCCTTCGTCTGTACCTATCCGGGTCACTGGCGACGAATGTACGGGGCGCTCTATGTGGTCGAAAACCCAGAAGCGTTTCAAGCAAACCCAGCCGAGTATCTGGCGCAGAATCAGCTGGCGATCAAGGATGAATTGCTGCTAACGATTAATCGGGCTGCAACCGAGTGGAAGATCGGCGACCTTTCCAAGGATCTGGAAGCCGAGTTCACGAGCGGCCGCGATTTTGTGAACGGCCAGCAGCTGTTTACGATCGGCAGCTGCGTCTCTTGCCACAAGTTTGCCGGCAAGGGATACGAAGTCGGCTCGGATTTGACCAAGCTCGATCCGCAGTGGACTCCGGAGGATATGCTCAACCACATCATCGAGCCGTCGATGAAGATTGACGAGAAGTATAAGACTCAAATCTTCCAGCTCATCAGCGGAAATACGGTTTCGGGCGTCGTCGTTGCTGAGGATAACAACTCGGTGCGAATCGTGGAGAATCCGCTGGTTCAGTCCAGCACCACGACGATTGCCAAGTCGGACATCGATGAGCGACGGGCTTCGACCGTTTCAATCATGCCGAAGGGGTTGCTCGACACGCTGACCAAGGATGAAATCTTCGACCTGCTCGGCTACATCATCGCCGGCGGGAACGAGCAGCATCCGCTGTACACGGGTAAGCGGTAGAAGGTGGACTTGGCTTAGGTGTGGAAGAGGGGTAACCACAGAGAGCACAGAGAAAACGGAGGAAGAGAGAGGAAAGTAGAAGGGAATAGGAAAAAGGTAGGGTGGGTCGTCATCGCGCGGTTCGTGGGCAAACAAAAGTTGCTCAACCGCGATGCGCACCCACCTGCGACCGGCTAGTAAAAACGCCTGCCGCAAGTCACAGCATCTCGATGCTTCTCTTCACTTTTCCTCTCTTCTTTCCCTTTATCTTTCCCTTTCCCTTCTTCCCCTCTGTGTCTTCCTCTCCGCGTCCTCTGTGTTAATCCTTCCTCGCCCTGTATCACAGCTTACCCGTCCAGTTGCCAGTCGAGTCCGATATCGAAGTTGGTTGCGGAGTGGGTTACGGCGCCGACGCTGATTCGCTCGACACCCGTTGCGGCGACGCGGGCGATTGTTTGCAGGTTGATTCCGCCCGAGGCTTCGAGGATGACGGCGGGTGCCAGCCGATCGCGCAGTACGACGGCCGACGTCAATTGGTCGGTCGTCATGTTGTCGAGCAGGATCATGTCGGGGTGTTCTTCCAGTGCGGCGGGGAGCATCTCCATTCGATCGACTTCGACTTCGATCCAAGTTCGCTCACCGTGCGGGAGCAGATGGGCGTTGTCGGCGATCCAGCTGCGGGCTTGGCGAATGGCTCGTCGGACCGCGGTTTCAGGCGAGTCGCCTTCGAGCCGGAGGACGGCGAGGTGATTGTCCTTAATCAGCACGGCGTCGTACAAGCCGATGCGGTGGTTTTTTCCGCCGCCGCAGCGCACTGCGAATTTTTCCAGATGTCGCCAGCCAGGCGTCGTCTTGCGGGTGTCGCACAGTTGAGCTTTGGTGCCGGCGAGCTTGGCGACGTACTCGGAGGTCAAGGTGGCGATTCCAGAGAGTCTTCCGAGGAAGTTGAGGCAAGTTCGTTCGACCTTGAGGATTTCGCGTGCCGGCCCGGTGAGGACGCCGAGCGTTTGGCCGGCGAAAATCCGATCGCCATCGTGAGCCAGTGGTTGCCACTGAACAGCTGGCGCTTTGCGGCGAATGACTTCAGCACAAACGGCTAGGCCGGCGACGACGCCCGTGCGACGAGCGAGCAAGCTGGCGGTTCCCTGCACGCTTTCGGCAACGACCGATTCGCTGGTCGCATCAACTCCGCCGCCGAGGTCTTCGTTCAGAGCGAGGTCGACGAGCCGCTCGAAACTTTCTCGCTCTTCTAAGCTGAAGACCAGTCCCGGGCGATTCGTCGGGCTGGACGTGTGCGTATCGGCGAGGTACTCGGCAATCTGCCAAGCGATTTGGTCGCGCACGCGGCGGAAGACGTTTCGCTGTTCTGCGACTGAGCCGGTTGCTCGGGCGGGATCGTAAAACGGCCAGTGCAACACTTTCTTGGCGGGGAAGACGGGGCAATCCGCTTGTGCTCCATCGCAAACCGTGACGACCAAGTCAAACGCTTGGCCTTTGAAATGATCAGTCGATTTGCTGGTCAGTCCACTGACGGAGAGTCCTCGTTCGGTCAGTGCCTCGAGTGCGAGCGGATGGACGTAGCCGGCTGGCTTGGTGCCGGCAGAGAATGCTTCCCAGCGTCCCGCACCCAGTTGATTCCATAATGCCTCGGCCATCTGGGAGCGGCAGGAATTGCCAGTGCAAAGAATCAGAACCTTCTTCATGTGCGTTATCCCGTGATTCGCGGTTGTTTTCAGTATCCTACTGAGTCGCTTTGGATTCTTGGAGGGCAGGGCATTGTGAGTGAATCTTCAAATTTGCGGCGACAGAGCCTTTACTGCTTTTGCCGCAGGAACTGAGCGAATTTCTTGAGCGTCTCTGGGCTGACGTGGTGTTCGATCCCCTCGGCATCGACTTCCGCGATTTCGGCAGGGACATCCAGCGCCAGGAGAAAGTCGAGTACGAGTTGGTGTCTTTCTGCGCAGCGGACCGCAAGCCGTTTTCCTTTGGCTGTCAATTCGAGTGGTCCATAGGGGATGGTCTGGACCAGCCCGAGGCTGACCAGCCGATCGACGATTCGCAGGGTCGTTACGTGGGAGACGCCGAAGCGACGAGCCAAATCGGCATTGCGGCATTGTCCCTGGGCGGCGACGAGTTCAGCGATCGCCTCGACATAATCTTCCGCCTTTTCGCTGGCATGGTCTTTGCGGACCCGGTCGTGGGCCGCTTGCGGGGCGTTCGATCGGCTTGGTTTGCGAGGCAATTCGGCAACTCCCAAAAGTTGACAGGCCTGTGATTGACGCGGCTGTAGCAAGTGCTACAATCTTAAAGTGTAGCCAATGCTACAATTTGGGCATCGGGATGGCAAGTCATGTACCAAGAAATTCTATGCCGCTGGTTACGTGGTGGCGAAGCCGTTTTGGTTCGCGAAGGCGGGCGATCGAAAGCCGTTTTGATTTAAGAGCCGGATCGATTTAGAAGCAGCACAGGTGGAATCCGATGCAGAATCTAGGCTTTGCTCAGTTGCTTCGGCGGCGAACATTGCGTGCGATTGTCGGTGTGATTGCTATCGCAGTTGTTACTTTGAGTTTGTCTGGATGCGGGGCGGGCAAAAAAGAGAGCGGACCTGCAGCCGGTGAGCCGCAGAGGAATGCGGCCACTTATCAAGGTACAGGGCCAATCAAGGTCACCGTCACAACCGGGATGGTCGCTGATTTGGTCCGCGCGGTTGGCGGCAAGCGATTGGAGGTTCGGCAGTTGCTCGGCTCGGGTGTCGACCCACATCTTTACAAGGTTTCGCGGGATGATGTCAGCCAGCTCCTCAAGGCAGACCTCGTGGTCTATTCCGGCTTGATGCTCGAGGGAAAGATGAATGACACTTTTCAGAAACTCGCTGCCAGTCAACCGGTTTGGGCGGTGACCGAGTGTTTGAGTGAGAAGGAGTTGTTGCAGCCCGATGATTCGGCAGGACATCCCGACCCCCATGTCTGGATGGACGTCAGTCTCTGGATTCGCTGCCTGGAAGACTTCGCTCGACGACTGGGGGACTTTGACCCGGCGAATCGAGAACTGTATGTGGCCAACGCAACTCGCTACGGCGAGGAATTGCGGGCTGTTCATGAGGACGGCGTGAATCAAATCGAATCGATTCCTGCGGCGAACCGTGTGCTGGTCACTTCGCACGATGCTTTTGGCTACTTTGGTCGGGCTTACGGAATCGAAGTTCGCGGGGTCCAGGGAATTTCTACCGAGTCGGAAGCGGGCTTGCAGCAGATTAACCAACTCGTCGATTTGCTGGTCGATCGAAAACTGCCGGCGGTCTTTGTCGAGAGCAGCGTCCCGCGAAAGAGTATTGAGGCGGTTGTGGCCGGGGCGGCAGCCAGGCAGCAGAAAGTCGAAGTCGCTGGTCCGCTGTTTGCCGACGCGATGGGAGAAGAGGGGACACCCGAAGGGACTTATGCCGGAATGATGCGGCACAATTTCCGCTTGATTGCTGAAGCACTGAGTGGCAAGTTAAAGTCAAACTGAAGCGAAGAAAGAGTCGGTTGTGGCTAGTGAACCTGCAAATCAGAAGATTCCCCTGTCGGTGTATGACCTGACCGTTGCTTACCAGCGTAAGCCTGTGCTTTGGGACGTCAGCTTCGAGATCCCTCCGGGGAGTCTTGTCGGAGTGGTGGGTCCTAACGGCGCGGGCAAGAGCACGTTGCTCAAGGCGGTCTTGGAATTACTCCCTCGAGCCAGCGGGCGAATTCAGTTTTTTGGTGGATCGTACGCTCAGCATCGGCATCGGGTGGGATACGTACCGCAGCGTGAAAGCGTCGATTGGGATTTCCCAGTCGATGCCCTCGATGTGGTGACGATGGGGCTTTACCGAGAGATTGGCTGGTTTCGTAGGGTAACCCGCCAGCATCGCGAACGCGCGATGGCCGCTTTGGAGCAGGTGGGGATAGCCGATTTGGCTCATCGCCAAATCAGCCAACTTTCGGGCGGTCAGCAGCAGCGCACCTTTCTCGCGAGGGCTCTAGTTCAAGCGGCTGATTTGTACTTGATGGACGAGCCCTTCGCGGCGGTCGACGCAGCAACAGAGCGGGCGATCCTCGAGGTGCTGCGGCAGATGAAAGAGTCGGGTCGCACCGCGATTGTGATTCATCACGACTTGCAAACAGTGCCGCAATATTTCGACTACGTCCTGCTATTGAACATGCGAGTCGTCGCCTTTGGTCCAACGAGTGAGGTGTTTACCAACGAGAATCTCCAGAAAACCTACGGCGGTCGGTTGACGCTGCTCGAAGAAGCGACGCACGCGGTACGGCAGCGGAGGCGGCCGGAATGATCGGTTTGGAGTGGCTTGGTTGGTTGAACTCGGCGGATGACTTTCTGCGAGTGCTCACGCTGCGCGACTACAACACGCGGATCGTTGTGATTGGTACTGGGTTGCTGGGCGCGGCGGCCGGAGTGATTGGTAGTTTTGCCTTGCTGCGCAAACGGGCGTTGCTCGGGGATGCGCTCAGTCATGCGATGTTACCGGGGATTGCGGTGGCCTATCTTCTGGCGACGCTTTGGGGTGGCGAGGGAAAGTCGCTGCCGCTGCTGTTACTCGGGGCAACAGCCAGCGGCTTGATCGGGACGCTCTGTGTACTCGGGATTCGGCATTGGACGCGGCTGAAGGACGACGCGGCACTGAGCATTGTGTTGTCGGTTTTCTTTGGGCTGGGCGTTGCGCTCTTGGGGCTAATTCAGCAGACGCCGCGGGGACATGCTGCGGGGCTGGAGTCATTTATCTTCGGTAAAGCCTCGGCGCTGACGGCTCAGGACGCTTGGCTGATTTTCTGGGGCGGGCTTGGCTGCGTTTTACTGGTCGCCCTGCTTTTCAAGGAATGGACGCTGCTCTGTTTCGATGAGACCTTCGCAACTTCGAGTGGTTGGCCCGTCGTGGGGCTCGACTGGCTGCTGATGCTTCTGATTGTTTTGATCTCGGTGATTGGGCTGCAGGCGGTTGGCTTGGTACTGATGATCGCCTTGCTGGTAATCCCACCGGCGGCGGCTCGGTTTTGGACCGACGACTTGAGAAGGCTGGTTTGGCTTGCCGGTCTGCTCGGTTGTTTCAGCAGCCTCTGCGGAGCGATTGTCAGCGCGCTTTTTCCTCGCTTGCCTTCCGGGGCGACAATCGTGTTGTGCGCGGGGGCTGTCTTTGGGCTGAGTCTGCTGTTCGGAACGCGGCGCGGCGTGATCTTTCGAGCTTGGGAGAGCTGGATGCTTGGCAGGCGAATACAGCGACAGCACTTGCTGCGGGCGATGTTTGAGTTGGGTGAGTCGACAGGTCAGCAAGCGGCTGCGGCTCCCGCAGCGCTCGAATTCTCGCAGCTCATGTCGATGCGCAGTTGGAGTTCGGCTGCGCTGCAAAGGGAACTGACTCGCGCCGCAGCGGCGGGCTTAGTCGTGCGATTATCCGCGAAGCAGTGGCGGTTGACCGCATCAGGCCAGCAGATTGCGGCTCGTTTGGTCCATCAGCATCGACTCTGGGAACTCTATTTGATCACGCATGCGGAGGTAGCGCCCAGCCGCGTTGATCGCGACGCCGATCAAATTGAACATATCTTGACGCCCGATATGATTGCCCGGCTGGAGCGACTGTTGGGTGAATCGCAGCGGGCGGGTTCGGTTCCGAGCAGCCCTCACCCGATTGTGCCGCCGGTCGAAGGGCTTGGCTCAGGGGAGGCCGCACGATGATCTCGCTTTGGCCTGCGGATTGGAGCTGGACTCCGGATGGTTGGATCATCGTGGCAGGTATTCTCTGCGCGGTAAGCGCCGCATTGTTGGGGAATTTTCTGGTCCTTCGCAAACTTAGCCTGCTCGGTGATGCGATCAGCCACGCGGTTTTGCCCGGTCTGGCGATTGCTTTTTTAGTCACATCCAGCCGCAGTAGCTGGCCAATGTTTGTTGGCGCCGTGATTGCAGGACTTGTGACTGCGGGAGCGACTCAGTGGATTCGGCAAGCGGGCAAGGTCGATGAGAGTGCCTCCCTGGGCGTTGTTTTTACTTGCCTGTTCGCGCTTGGTTTGGTTTTGATCGTCCAAGCCGCGGACCGAGTCGATCTCGATCCGGGCTGCGTGCTGTACGGGGCAATTGAAACCACGGCACTCGATAAGGTTGAACTCTGGGGAGTGCAATTGCCGCGGGTCATTTGGGTGTTGGGCGCGGTGCTGTGTGTGAACGTGCTGGCGGTTCTGCTGCTGTACAAAGAGCTGAAGTTGAGTTCATTTGATCCCGCGTTGGCGACATCGCTGGGGATCTCCGCAAACTTGATGCATGCCTTGCTGATGATCTTGGTTGCGATTACGGCGGTTGCGAGTTTCGAGAGCGTCGGCAATATCTTGGTGGTTGCAATGTTAGTCGTGCCGCCTTCGGCAGCGCTGTTGATCACCGACCGGATGGCTCGGGTGATTCTCTGGAGCGCGCTTATCGCGGCCGGGTCAGCGGTGCTGGGGCATTGGTTGGCGACGGTTGTGCCGGGGGCGCTGGGATATCGCAGCACCTCGACGGCGGCGATGATGGCGGTGGCGAGCGGATGGCTGTTTTGCCTGGCCCTGATTTTTGGACCGAACCAAGGTTTGCTTTGGCGATGGTGGCGGCTTCGTACCACTGCATTCAATGTCTTGGCTGAGGACCTGATTGGATTGCTCTACCGCCGCGAGGAGAAAGCGACGGAGACAGGCCAAGCCGTTTTGCCTCTATCTGGCGAGGCGAGCGAATTGGCGAAACTGCTGGAGACCAAGCAGGGAATAGTCCGGCGAGTAAAGTCCGGGTTAATGAAACGCGGACTGGTTCACCAGACTGCTGGACGTTTGGAATTGACCGAGGCGGGTCGGCAAGAGGCGCAGCGACTTGTTCGCGCTCATCGGCTGTGGGAACAGTATCTCGTCGAGCGAGCTGAGATTCCGCTCTCGAGAATCCATGTGCATGCCGAGCAATTTGAGCATTACACTTCGGCCAGCATGCGCGACCGGTTGGCTGAGCAAACGGAAGGGACGGATGTTGACCCTCACGGCAGTCCGATCCCGCCGGAGCAATAAGCAGCACGCGCTCAGGCGTCGCGTTGAGGGAATTCGTGTCTTGGAGCGTTGGTGATGGACGTGAACAACGGTAAATCGCGCGTCCTCGTCTTCGAGTGGCTTGTCGGGGGAGGTTTGCTGGTCGATGCCCAGCCGCTCGAGGACTGCTCGTCGATGTTTCGGCAGGGGGCTCTGATGCGCCGGGCGATTGCCGAGGATTTTGCGGCTGCGGGCTGCGAAGTGCTCACGACCACCGATGGACGCTGGTCCCAAATTTTCGAGACCGGCGAGTCGATTGCGATTGGGGCGGGAAAGGAGTTGCCCGACCGGTTGCGAGAGTTGGCGAGTGAAGCTGATTTTCTATTTGTGATCGCTCCTGAGTCGGCCTTCCGACTCAGG
>JBJTQD010000133.1:0-2115 GCA_046075445.1 Planctomycetota bacterium | reverse complement strand
AAGAAGTGCCTGGATATCTTGCAGACCCTCCCGGACGTGGACCCGAAGCGGTTCTGTGCCTACGGCAACAGCATGGGGGCGTTCGTCACCATCGGACTGGCTGCCGAAGAACCAAAGCGGCTAATGGCGGCCGCGATCACTGCAGGTGGCGTCAATACGGTTTCCGGGTTCCCGGCCCCGTCCAAAGGGCAAGCGGCCAAAATCAAAACGCCATTTTGCATCCTGCATGGGGCAAAAGACACCACCGTGCCGCCGGAGCGCTCCAAGTTATTGGAGGATGTGCTCAAAGCAAATCAGATCGCTTGCGAGCGGCACATCTTTGAAGGCGTTGGCCATGACCTTCACGTTGCCAAGGCCAAGGAAGTCAACAGCAAGATCGAAGAATGGTTTAGGAAGCATACTGACCCCAAGTAACATCACCGGGGAGAGGATGGGAGAAGCTAAAAAAGGAAAGGGGTCGGGAGTTCAATTGCGATTTGACCCCCGTCCCCCCCGTCCCCTTATTTTGTCCTTGGCAAGTGCGAGGTGAGGCTGCTTGCTCGGCGGATCCCAGGCGTTAGATAGCCAAGCCTTGAAGCGAAGCGGCAGCCGCGTGATATCACCTGACGGAGGAAAAGGGGAACCACTGATTGGCAATAATTAGAAGGACAATAATCAAGAGTGAAGAAGGCGAACCACTGATGGTCGCTAATGGAAATGTGGAATAGGAGGGAGAAGGGGAGGGGCGGGTTGGTGAAAGGTGTTTTGGAGGTGGTGTGGGTAGGCGGGGGTGGGTGGCATGTCGCTGCGGATCTGCGAGGGGCGTGATGTAACTCATGAAAATGCATCACGGATACACGGCTGTTCAGGCCGACTTCCAGTTCTTCCTCAGCTGGACCCGCGGGGCAGTCTAGTTTTTGCAGTTCAGTCGAGCAGTCCAATCGTTGCACGTCGCAGTTAGGCCCGAAGGGTCGACCTTGCATAGCCCAGGGCAAAGCAGCGCGGGGTGGCGAAGCCGCACCCGCTGCGACGCCCTGGGTTACAGGGTCGGTTGGAATTGGCAGCCCTGAATGGGCGGGCCAAAGATGCGAGAGTTGATCATGGTGTTTGCGAAATTGCGAACGCGAAAATCGGATCGGATGCACGCCGCACTTCGACGCCGCACTTCGACGCCGCACTTCGACGCCGCACTTGGGCTGCGTGAGGATCGCCCCTTCAGGGCTAAGACCTGCATTTGCGATTGTTTACCCAGGGCGACGCGGGATCGGACGTAAACGTCCCGAGCCCGCTTTGCCCTGGGCTATGCTAGGTGAGGCTTTCAGCCTCGCAGGAAGAAGAAAGCGGCACGGTTCGATACGGATTAGGCGTTTTGAATGTGGATTGAGTTTGCGGTACTTGGTCAGAGAGAGCTCGACCCGAATTTAGCTGGAAAAACGAGATGAGCTGGGATTTAGGTTGTCATGAAAATTGGTATAGCCATTCGATATGGTTGCGGTTGGTGCGGCCGCGGGGCCAAGCATGGATTTTGTGCTCGACGTCTATGCTGCTCTTTTTTTTGGACGGCACCTTTGTTCAAGCCTTTCTTAGAATTCAGGAAATACGGGAAGTTCGACGGATTGAGCAGGACGAGACTAACCGCCTCTCCGAGGCGAGCCTCCTCCAGCAGCAGGAACTACAGCCCAATCGCAGCGGCGGCTGGGTCTTTCCTTTGAGTAACCCACCTCGGCTTGTCTGGCGCGATGCTGATGAGGTTCGCCGGCTGGGAGTGGCTAGTCCTCCGCCCGTGCGCTGGTTTGATGCTCAGCTCTGCGAAGCCCCACAGCCGAATCATGCCGGTCGCTGGATCGCGTCGGTCGAGGGGCGAGCGCCCAATAGCTGGCCACTTCGCCGCGCGCATACATTCTTTTGCCTGCCGGAGAAAATCGACCCAACCGGCTTTCCTGACTTGACGATCCGCTTTCCCAATTTTCCCGCCCCGAACACCGGACCTCTGCTTCGCGAGTACCAGAGCGAAATCGAGCGCACGGCCAAGGACTTGTTTGGCAAAGCGGTCTTCGATCAGGAGCGAGCGGCGATTGTTTTGGCTGCACTCCACGAGACTCAACCGCTCGGACGCCCCCGCCGCTTTGCCGAGTC
>JBJTQD010000132.1:0-1548 GCA_046075445.1 Planctomycetota bacterium | reverse complement strand
GTCGAAGATGCGTTCACGGTCAAGCTGACCCAAAGCCTTGTCTACCGCACCGCCCCCGGGGCTAGCCAAGTGACACTGCGGAAATCGGGAACGCAGATGCAACTGATCAATGACGCAAACGGGGCCGTCCTCGTCGCTCGTCCCGAGGCTCTCTACATCGGAGCGGAAATTCGCGGCAGCAGCACGCTCAGCGACCGTCTCACCGTTGTGTCGGGCCTTTGGTTGCCTGCCGGAGTGCTTTTCAATGGCGGCGCGGGCTTTGGTGACTCGCTCAATTATCTCGGCACGGGAACAGAAGGAGTCACCTGCACGACCGGCCAAGCCTATGGTCGAGCCGTACTCTCGGCCGGAGCCGTTGTCATTACGGCAAACGAAATTGAGGACGCGATCGTTAACAACGCCTCCTCATTGAACTACACCACACGCGGATCGAACGATGTGCTCTCCGTTGCCCCCGTCACCGGCGGCATCCTCACCCGTACATCTCGCGTCACGGGCACAAGTGGATCGGTCGCGACGGTACCGACTGCCTGGTCGCAAGTCCGTGAAGTCACATTCAATCTGGGAGCTTGGGACCAAAGCGCGGCAGCGAATGACTCGCTGACTTTTGCGGCTCAAGCGATGACCTCGACCGGTCTGCAAACCCTGAGCGTGATCACCGGAAACGGCGATGACTCTCTCGCACTGAACGATGCCGACCTGCGGTTGCCCTTAGGCGGTACGCTTGAGTATCTCCCGGGCTCAGGAAATGACCAGCTCAGCGTCACGGCCAACACCAACCTATTCATCGACTCAGTTCGCTTGGCCAGCTCGGGCGGCGGTGGCATCCTCCATAACTCAGTCGAATCAGCCGTCTTGGCTGGCGGCGATGGCGACAACATCCTTTCCGCGACGGGTTTCAATGGCTGGGTGACACTGTATGGCAACGGGGGGAATGATCAACTTCGGGGCACCAACAACAACGACCGAATTTACGGCGGAGGCGGCGATGACCAAATCTACGGAGGGCTCGGTAACGATTGGCTCTTCGGTGAAGCCGGCGTTGACTCGTTCAACTTCGAAGGCACTGAAAGAGCCGACAATCTGGAGCTAACCCGTTTCCTCAGCCTCGGCGTCTTTGACCGATACTCCGCCGGCGGCGACGCCCTGCTGGAACGCGACAACTTCCAATTCGAGGACAGCGACATCGTTCGAATCAACGCCAACGAAGGCAACGACTCAATCACCGTCGACCTAGCCTTCGCCCTCTACGGCATCGTCGACGGCGGCACAGGCGACGACACCTGCACCGCCCCAGCTCACTGGACCAAAATCAGCTGCTAACTCCATCGCCAACTCTCAATTCCCAAATCGATTCATCGATTCCTCTTTCTCCCCTCGCCCCCTTTTTTCTTTACGCCCGACAATCTGAATCACCCAAACATCGATTCATCGAATCTCTCTTTCTCCCCTCGCCCCCTTGGGGGAGAGCGACGGTCTTAGAAAGTGTCAAGAGAAAGGAACTGCAATTTCCTGTTTTGGCTTTGGGTTTACCAGAGGGTAATTGGG
>JBJTQD010000131.1:0-3456 GCA_046075445.1 Planctomycetota bacterium | reverse complement strand
CTGAGCATCAACGCTTGTGCCGTGCGTGGCTCATACCGATGCTTTCCGCGCGAGTTCGCGGCTAGAGTTTCCCGTGCAGCTTCTGCCGCATGGACATCCTTCATCCAATCCAAAATCTTCTGCGACATTCGACCTCTCCTGAACCGTTCCCACAAAACGACTAGAAGCACGACTGGCCAATTCAGAAGTTAGCAACCGATGGAGTTCGTGGCGACGTTAGACACGAACGGACTCGCGTGAATGGAGCAACGGAACTAAGGAGAGTTCATTCGCCTGAAGTGAATAATTGCAGCGCAAAGCCGGCAGCTGCGATTCTGTTCACAAACTGGAAAAGCGAACGTCCCTCTCGTTTGAGTTGGCTGAACCAAACGCAAAATCAGTTGCAAAGCTACCCGAAGACTGATGGCCGATGCGAGAAGGCGATAGAGGCAGAAGAGCAGAAGGGGGCTCGTCATCGGCTGGTCAAACTCTCGAATTCTATCGAGACAACAGCCCGAGTCAACAAAATTCGGCCCGCCGGATAATCAATCAAGCCAGAGCATACGGCAACCTGTATTTGGCTCGATAAAACCGAAGCGCAAGCCGCGGGGCTGAAGACTTTACTTTTCGGGGGAAAAGAGAGAAAAACCGAATCCTCAGCAGGAAGGACCATTTCAAACGACTGGCTCCCGAGGTTTACGAAATTGCCTTTTCCACCTATGATACGAGGCTTTACTCCCGCCCCGCCGCGGAAGAGCTATCAGTCCTCATAAACGTGAGCAGCTGGCAATGAAACCGGAGAAGAAAATGGGAAACGATCGCGAAAGCGAATCCACCGTTTTTGATGTAGCCCGAATTCGTCAATTGATCGAATTGATGAACGACCATGACCTGAATGAAATCGACCTGCGGCACGATGAGCGAAGAATTCGCTTGCGACGTGGCGACCTGCAGAATTTTGTCGGGGTTCCGACGATGATGCCGGCCCAAGCTGCCCCGATTGCTGCTCCTGCCGTTGCTCCCGCTGCTTCAGCACCCGCGGTCGCTCCCGACCCCGGGGCCAAGTCCGCCCCCGCAGCGGAAGAAAACGCAGTCTTCATTAAGAGCCCAATGGTCGGGACTTTCTACTCCCGCCCAAAACCAACTGCCGCACCATACGTCAAAGTTGGCGATGTGATTCAAGCTGAAACGGTGGTCTGTCTTGTCGAAGCGATGAAGACGTTTAACGAATTGCCCGCCGGCGTTTCTGGCAAGGTCGTTGCCGTACTCGTCAAAGACGATGAACCGATCGACGTCAATCGACCGCTGTTCAAAGTCGTCCCAGTCTAAAGCTGGGAAAGGAGCCGGCTCGCTCCGATCACGCGAGCGATCGAGGCTTAGTTGAACGAGCAGGGCTTTTCCAAGCCTGCGCCCATGCGCGAACTGCCCTCGGATGAAAGGCCTAGCAGACCTGCACATTTTCCGACTCTCTGCGGAACAGCTTGGTCTGTAGCTTGAAGGCAGGCGGCGAAACTTGGAAAGCCAGATTCAACGTGCAAGCCTTAACTGAATTTCAAACCCCCGCGGGTTGGTTTGAGGTCACGAAATTGTTTACCATCTCACCCTCGCTCCCTATTGTCACCCAGAAATTTACTCATCGGTGAATCAAACCATGTTTAATCGCATCCTGATTGCAAACCGTGGAGAAATTGCACTCCGCGTAATCCGGGCCTGCAAAGAACTCGGCATCGGCACCGTCGCAATTTTCTCTGAAGCCGACCGCGGCAGTCGTTACCTCGACCTCGCCGACGAAGCTTTCTGCGTCGGCAACCCCCGCAGCGGCGACAGCTACTTGCGGATCCGAGAAATCATCGCCGCAGCCGAAGTCGGCGGCGCGGATGCGATTCATCCGGGCTTCGGGTTTCTCTCTGAAAACGCCCATTTCAATGAGGTCGTCCGCGATTCGAACATCACGTTCATCGGTCCCTCCCCCGAAGCGATGCAAATGCTGGGCGACAAGAATTCGGCTCGAGAGATCGCAAAACAAGCCGAAGTACCTGTCGTCCCGGGCAGCGATGGCTTGATTGAAAGTCCACAAGAAGCAATTACTACCGCGCGTCAAATTGGCTTTCCCGTGCTGATCAAGGCAACGGCGGGTGGCGGCGGAAAAGGAATGCGAGTTGCCACCGACGAGTCGATGCTCGAAAACGCTCTCGAACAAGCGATGAACGAAGCCAAGGCGGCTTTCGGCAACCCCGGTGTTTACCTTGAGAAGTATGTCGAACAACCCCGACACGTCGAAGTTCAAATCATCGCCGATAAGCACGGGAATGTCGTTCACCTCTGGGAACGCGACTGCTCGACTCAACGCCGACACCAGAAGCTAATCGAGGAGAGCCCGGCCCCTACGCTTCCCGATGAAGTTCGCAAAGCAATCTGCGAATCGGCTGTGCGATTGATCAAAGCCGCCAAGTATTACAACGCTGGCACGGTCGAGTTCATCGTCGACAAGAACTTCAACTTCTACTTCATCGAAGTTAACGCCCGGATTCAAGTCGAGCATCCGGTCACCGAAATGGTCACAGGGATCGACCTCATCAAGCAGCAGATTCGGGTTGCCGCCGGAGAAAAACTTCCTTTCAAGCAAAAGGACATTCAGTGCCGCGGCGTCTCCATCGAGTGCCGGATCAATGCCGAAGACGGGACGAAGAACTTTCAACCCTGCCCCGGCAAGATTGAAGAGATGTTTGCCCCGGGCGGATTTGGCGTGCGATTCGATTCTCACGCCCATCCGGGATACTCAGTCCCTCCCTATTACGATTCGATGATTGGTAAGTTGATCGTTCACCAACCTACCCGGGCCGAAGCGATCGCCTGCATGCTCCGGGCACTGGATGAACTGCGAATCAAAGGGATTAAGACCACGGCCGAGTTCCATAAGAAGATCCTCACCCACCCAGATTGGATTGAGAATCGAATCGACACGAAGTGGGTTGAGCGGACGCTGCTGTAAGCTTGAAGCCCCGGATTAGAGAGACTCCCGGCCACCACTGACCTCGTGTCGGTGGAGCCATGACTAGCCAGCTACTCAATCCGTCCAACCATGAAACCGGGCCACCACCCGACCTTGCGTCGGTGGAGCCATGACTAGCCAGCTACAGCCCCTTCATTGCGATACCCAATCGCGTTGCCGGACCGAGGGCTGGCGCGAAGACCCGACTGACGAAGGCCGCGGCAGTCTTCGCCGAGGATTAGAGCGCTTAAGCGTTGCCAAGAGAATTCCAGCAGGACATCCGGGGGGCCTCTCCAAAATTCGATCTAAAAACAAGGAATTTTTCGGCGCGACTAGGGAAACTCTCGCGCACTCCAAGGGCTGCAAGGGCAGTAATCTTTGCCTTGAAAAACCTGTGCGTAGCTCGCCCTCGAAACAGCTCTCAATGAGCGTTGGCGATTTAGCGGGATCCTCCTAGAATCCGCGAAATAAGACTGTTTTCGCGT
>JBJTQD010000130.1:0-1925 GCA_046075445.1 Planctomycetota bacterium | reverse complement strand
GGCGTTGCCAGCATTTCTCGCCTGCCTTTACGGATTGGCTGGCGGACTGCTGCTGACCAAGTTTAAAGTGCTCGAAGCAAATCACGTTGCTTGGATTAATGCCCTCGGGCTGGTTGTTCTTTTCGTTTGTGGTGCAGGCTTTCTCTGGGTGCAAGCACACGTCAAGCCCGACGGGCAACTGCTGCGGGAGAGCCGCGACTTTTATGGTCTGGTCTCTGCAGTCGAGATGGGTTTACCCGAACAGCCCCGGGGTGTTTTGCGGCAACTCTTCAGTGGCCGAATCGTGCACGGCATGCAGTACTTCGGTGAGGGGCAACGTCGACGCCCAGTTAGTTACTACGGAGCCATCAGCGGCGTTGGTCAAGCGGTAACCAACCATCCCCGAAGAGCTACAGGCGAGTCAATGAGGTTCGGTGTGATTGGTTTGGGCGCGGGAGTATTGGCGGCTTGGAGTAACGCAGGCGACACCATCCAGTTTTTTGAAATCAACCCGCGAATTCGGGATTATGCGTTTGAGTTTTTCAGTTACCTTCGCGATACGGCCGCTGAGACCGATGTAGAGATTGGTGATGGCCGATTGCTGCTGGAACAGACTGTGCGGGCTAAGGACTTTCAGCCTTACCATCTTCTCGTGGTCGACGCCTTCAGTGGAGACGCTATCCCACGGCATCTCCTGACCAAGGAGTGCTTTGAGTTGTATCGCTCGGCCGTCGACGCAGAGCAAGGAATCCTTGCCCTGCACATTACCAATGGCCACTTCTCTTTGGCTCCCGTCGTCTTGAAACTAGCCGAAGACGCGGGCTGGAGCTGTGTTGAGGTCGTCGGCAAACCCAAAAGTAATCTTGAGGATGTTGGCCAGGAGGAGAGCCATTGGGTTTTGCTCAGCCGTCGTGCGGATCTGCTTGAGCCGCTAAAGCGGAATGCCCGTGGTCAAGTCGAATCGACCACAGAACGAATCATTTGGACCGATGACTTCGGCAGCCCAGTTCAATTGCTGAAACTGCCGCTGCCGAGTTGGTGGCCATTCGGAGGCCAAAAATAATCGCTCACGGTCGCAGCCGACCTGAATCGGTTAAGTGCGGCTCAAAGTCGACTTGCTGGGGACGGCAAAGGCCTGGTCCATCAATTCGCCCTGCTCGATCGCGTGAGTCTTCTTCGAACCAGTCGCTGGACTGGCGGATTCCGGTCGGCAGATAACCGACAGATTCCAGTCTTGCGACATTTCGAATTCTTCCCACTTCATTCGGATGAAGTACCACGCGCCCATATTCCGCGGCTCTTCCTGCACCCAGACGACCGGAGTGCCAGCCGGATAGCGGCTGAGAATCCGATCGAGGTCCCGTTTGGGGAAGGGGTAAAGCTGCTCAACGCGTAAGATCGCTAAGTCATCGTTGCCTCGCTCTTCCCGAGCCTTCAGCAGGTCGATCCCGATCTTGCCTGAGCAAAGGACAATCTTGACCGGGTTGGTGATCTCGGCTGCTCGAGGGTCGGCCATCACGCGCTGGAATCGCCCCGAAGTGAACTCAGAGAAATTACTCATCACGTTCGGTTCACGCAGCAGACTCTTCGGTGTCAGGACGATCAGCGGCTTGCGCCACTTGCGATGCACTTGACGGCGAAGGAGGTGGAAATATTGCGCCGCGCTGGTTGGGTTGGTGACTTGAAAATTGTGTTCCGCAGCCAGCGTAAGGAATCGTTCTACGCGAGCGCTGCAATGCTCCGGACCGGCCCCCTCAAAGCCATGGGGGAGCAGCATCACGAGCCCGCTGAGCCGACGCCACTTGTCTTCAGCGCTCGAAATGAATTGGTCGACGATGACCTGAGCAACATTCCAGAAGTCACCAAATTGGGCTTCCCAGAGAACGAGACTCTCGGGTGAATCGAGCGAATAGCCATACTCGAAGCCAAGCACGCCTGCTTCGCTG
>JBJTQD010000129.1:0-5980 GCA_046075445.1 Planctomycetota bacterium | reverse complement strand
GAACATCGTGAACGCCGGATCTTTCCAAGGCGTTAACGCATTCATGTTCGGGCTTTCACCAAAGGCCAATGTCGCTTGGCGGGATCAAGCGGTTGGTCGAAACCGAATCTCGGGCTACTGGGAAAACGTTGGGTACCTCGGAACTGACGACGATACGCTCATTCTGGAGTACAACCAATCCTCCAGCCCCGATTACGTCCCTTACGAGTCTTACCTTCGGGGGGGCGACTCTGGCGGGCCGATGTTTATCGACCGCGGTGGAAGTCTGGTGCTGATGGGGACGAACGCTTTTGTCTTGACGAACACCGGCGGGCAGACGGTAGCAAGCGGCGTCAACTACGTGGGCAACCAAGCCGCTTTCATTCGCAACTTTATTCAGGTCAATGGCGTTCCCGAGCCAACCGCAGGGTTGATGCTGTGGGGTATAGCAGGCATCTGTCTCACCCGCCTGCGTCGACGCGCGGGATAACCTGGTTTCTGAAAGTCGTTTCTAAAAACTTGGCTTCAAGAGCTCCTTGCCCGTAGGGCCTTGGCTTGATTGCCACGCATCTTCCGAAGAGAGCAGTCATTCGTCGCCGCGCGAGTTCCACTTTTTACTGCTAATATGAACCCGCGTTTTTGGGGGGCTTGAGTCGCGGACCCGTTACATTTACAGACTTGCTTTCATTGCATCAAAAAATTCTTACTTCGCTGAAGTCTGTCCAATCCCAGCGGAAGACCAGGTCGGTGCCTCAGACTCAAAACTAACCAACTCGCCGCTAGTTGGGTGGCGAAAAGTTAGCTTCCACGCGTGCAGACACATCGGTTGGTCTCCCAAGTCTCGCGTCGCCGTGGGCTCAGCTTCTCGGTCGGATGGTCTGCTGTAGACAGGGTCACCCACGATCGGAAAGCCGAGATGGGCCAGATGAATTCGAATTTGGTTGGTGCGTCCGCTCGCAGGCCGGCATTCCACCAGTGACTGTTCGCCAGCCCTGAGAACCCGAAAATCAGTCTTCGCGGGCAGGCCATCTTCAGGATCAACCGCCCGGCTGCCACTCGCGCCGGGGAGCCAGCCAATGGGAGCGGAACAGCTGAACTCGTGTTGATTTGGCGTTCCATGCACGAGAGCGAGATAGCTTTTGAGCACTTCGCCCGTTTCAAATTTCGGTTGTAATTTCCTCGCCACTTCTTTGGTGCGGCTGAAAACGATCACGCCGGTCGTGTTCGCATCGAGCCGATGCGCGGGCCTTAGTTTTTGTTGGCCATACATCTGGTTTAACCAAGCGGTCAGCGAGTTGCGATTGAAACGGCCGCATGGGTGGACTGGTAATGGAGCTGGCTTGCTGAGAACAACTATCGAATCGTCTTCATGCAGCCATCGGACGTCCCTCGCCACATCGGGCTCGGATACGCCCGGAAGTCGGTGCTCCAGACGCATTCCGGATCGCACAACGGATTCGCCGGAAAGCGGAATCCCATCGCAGAGGATATTCCCAGCCGCGCATTCGCTTGCCCAGTAGGCCCGCGGCAGATGGTCGTGCCATTGACTGAGCATTTCCAGAACTGTCAGCCGATCGTAACGAGCCGGCACATTCAGCGGCCGTCCACTTTCGTAGGGCCCTTTGCCCGGTAAAGGGTCCGTGAGGCGGGCGAGCGTCTGTTCCCGAAGCCGAATCGTCTCCGCATGCTTCTGTTCGGGACTGCGGTAGCAGTGCGGGCACTGATGCGGTGGTTGGTAAAGCTCGCTGTGCTGATCGGCTTCGCTCAATACGGCTTGGCAAGCATAGCAGAGTCCTGCATCGGTCTCCTCCAATCGGGGGTCTACCGCAACCCGCTTGTCGAAGACGAAACAGTCGCCTTGATAATGCTCGCCTCCAACGTCTTCGAAATATTTGAGAATCCCTCCTTCAAGCTGAAGAACTTTCTCGAAGCCCAGTCGTTCCATGACCGGTCCTGCCTTTTCACAGCGGATTCCTCCGGTGCAGAACATTACGATTTTTTTCTTTCGCCAATCAGACGGCAGCTTTTCAGCGACCGCCGGGAAGTCTCGAAAATGATCGAGCCCGATCGGGACCGCATTTTCGAACGTGCCCAATTCCACTTCGTAGTCATTCCGGACATCCAGCAACAGGAGTTCTTCGTGCTGGTCGAGCGCCTGCTTAAGCTCTTTGGCTGTTATCTTTTGGCTGGTGTATCGTTCCGGCTCGATGCCGGGTTGGCCGAGAGCGATGATTTCCTTCTTGAGCCTCACCAGCATCCGGGTGAAAGGTTGGTGGTCACTCGGGCTGATTTTGACCTCGAGGTCAGCCAAGCCGGGGATTGCGCGAAGTTCCGAAAGAAATTCCTGCACCACCGCGGGAGTGCCGGCCACGAACAGATTAATCCCCTCTGGACTGAGCAAAATTGTTCCCCTGAGACCTAAGTCTCGGGTGCGTTGAGTCAGTTTTTGCCGCAAGCCAGGCAGGTCTTCGAGCTGGACGAACTTATAGGCGGCGACGTTATAAATCGGGCAATCCGGAGCTGTCATGCGGAAAAGTCTAGTTGGTTGCGAAGGCTTCGTACGATTACGATGGTAGGTCTTATGATTTGTTTAGAAAAGGCAGGGAACCCTGCGGCATGAGCCGGCTGTGGGATCCGCTGAGGGGCAGTGTCGTTCACCGCCAAGACCGGGATATTAAGTTTACTGCAAAGGCTGGTTTTAGACCGCATGGCTGACAAGGTGAACCCCTATCGCCGCTGGCTTGGCTTAGCTCAGGCCCAGCCCGATTTTTTTCAACTGCTCGGAATCGAGCGGGGTGAACGTCGACCGGAGGCGATTCGAGCCGCCGCGGAGGCTCGTTTGGAATTTCTCAAGTCGTTTCCGGATGAAGCCGGTAAGCCGGAACGCAAGCAACTCTCGGAAGAGATCAAGCTGGCCTTCAAAACCCTCACCCAACCGGACCAGCGCGAAGAATATCTGAAAAAGGCCCCAGCAGGGTCGAGCCCTCCGGCACCGATTGCGATGCCGAGCGCCATTTCGCTTGCTAGACCATCCACTCCGCCTGCCATTCCAAGCGCTCAACCTCTAGCCAACGTGGCGTTAGCAACTCCCGTACGATCACCCGAGCCCGAAACAGTCGCCGACCCGCTCGCCGCGGTTGCACAACTTGGGGTTCAGGGGAAGTCGACAAAATCCCGGCGCTCTAAATCGTGGTTAGTTCCCGCAGTCAGTCTGGGATTGTTTTTGGGCGGACCTGTGGTTGTTTTGGCGATTATCTGGTTCAACTCGAAGCGAGATCGACTTGCCGAGGTCGATAGTGGTGTTAAGGAAACGGGCTCTAAATCACAAGCTGAGAAGGTTCGCGACAACCCCATTGCTTCAGCCGCGTCACCATTCAAGGGATTACTTAAGCAGGCTGCAGAACCACAAAGAGCTGAAAAGACCGCCGAAGTTGGAACCGGTGCGAACGAGCAGATATCAAGCGCGCAGCCCGAAGATGACCCGCAAGGTATGAACGACGCCGTCGTGTCATCGAGTGAGAATCCAGACCCGAATTCATCGGCTGAACGGATCACGTCGAATTCAAATTACGCTACGCCCGCAGTTGCCGAAGTGCTCCGCAGTGTTTGGGTCGATTTAGCGCTGAGAAATGAAGACGTTGCTCGCCGCAGAGTCGTGATCGAGAAAGGGCTTTTGGCGAGTCCCGGCGAAACCCAGCAATTGACCGCCGCAGAAGAGGCGCTTGGGCTTTCGGAG
This sequence comes from Planctomycetota bacterium, assembly GCA_046075445.1. GTDB lineage: Bacteria > Planctomycetota > Planctomycetia > Pirellulales > Pirellulaceae > BJ22. Next base: position 2,265 of record JBJTQD010000129.1, on the reverse strand, counting down.
GGTTTTTGGAAGCAGGTGGTAAGCTCCTGTCGCACACTGAAGACTGGTGAGGTTCGGTTTGGGGATGAAATCGCCATGTTCGTCGAATCAACCGACCAGTTCGTGGTTCTGAAGCTCAAGGGTATTCTCGTCAAGGTTCAGTTGGCTTATCTCCCAAAAACAGTTGCCATTGGGTTGGCTGAGCGAGGAAAAATAAGCGATATCCCAAGTTGGCGGTTGCAAAAGTCGGTTGCCTTGATGCTCGATCCTCTCGAAGCCGGCAAGAATGAACAAGCAATACGCGAGCTTCTTAGTGAATCGGCCAGGGATGGACATGAGATTAGCAATCTAGAATGGCTGCTTCAACGCCGACTGGACGAGGCAACGCCCTCAAGCCGAAGCCAGCCGCCTGATGAGGTTGCCAGAGACGCAGCGAACAAAAAATTAAATGAAAAAATTCCCGACAAACAACTCGCCCAAAACAACATGGCGGGCCGTAACGTGGTCATCCAGCAGTTGCAGGCTCATGTCCGGCAAGAGCAAGATGCTGACGTTCGCTTCGTTGCCTTAGAGCGGGCGAGAAAGCAGACGATAAAAAAAGCCGACGTCGTGCAATGCCGCCAATTCGTTGTGCAACTCGGAGCTGAATTTGAAATCGATTTGGAAGGGCTTTGGCTGCAGTCGCTGGAAGAAATGACTGACTACGTTCAAACACCGCAGCAAGCCGAGATGGTTTGCGAGGCAATGATCGCCGGCTACGGATTCGGATGGCCAAACTTTGAGGCAGGATCGGCGTCAGAGCAGAAACTTTCGTCCGCTGAGGAGCTCGCTCGCAAGTACGAGCTAAAAATGCCACTCGAACGAATTCGCTACCTCACGGGCCAAAAATAGTTTGGCCGGCTTCACTCGCGATCCAGCGGAGGCAGTCTATTCGCCCAGCACCGCGCTGACTACTTCTTCTTCTTCTTCGCTTAGCCCGTAGCCGTTAGGCGAGGCGCAGCTAGGTTGATCAGTCCATCAGCGATAAGAACCGAAAAATATCCGCCTAACTCGGCCGCCACCGCATTACGAAAACTCACGCGATTCTCGAGCGGAACAACAATTCGCCAATGTCCTAATTCTGTTGCCCGTCGATAAGTTCTTGATCGAAATAGTTGATCTCCATCCCCGCATCCACGACGAGCGTCTGTGCAGTGATTCCTGACGACCGGGGGCTGATCAAAAAGGCGACAACATTGGCCGCTTCTTGCGTTTCCACCGCCCGTTTCCGCGGAATGACCTTTTCGGCATAGAGGTAAGCGTCGACATAGCCGGGGATGCCAGCCGAGGCGGATGTCTTGAGCAAACCAGGACCGACGGCGTTGAATCGAACTTCGGAGAAACGGCTGAAGCTCTTGGCGAGAAACGCCAGCGACGACTCCAAAGCGGCTTTGACGGGCGCCATGAAGCCATAGTTCTCGCTCGCCATGCGCGTCGTCGAAATAGAAATCGTCACGACCGAAGCCTTGGGACTGAGGAAGCTCTGGAAGTGGTTGCAAATGGCCAAAAGCGAGTAACAAGAAATTTCGACCGTCCGTAGGAATTGCCGACGACCAGTCTCGTGAAAAGGTTTCATCCCACCTTCATAGTCGGCAAACGCAATTGAATGAACCAAGCCATCGATCGGTCCGAATTGCTCGCCAATTTGCTTGGCGACTGCCTCGATTTGCTCTTCAAATTCCACATCGCAGACAAAGACCGGCTTGCCGGCCAGGAGTTTCGCAGTCGATTCGCGGCGGGCCTCGCTTCGCACTACATGAATCACCAAGGCCCCGGCCTCTTCCAGAGTCTGAGCCACATGCCAAGCGACACTCTTCTTGTTGGCAACTCCGAAGACGACAACTTTTTTTTCGGCCAGGTGGAGGAAGTCCATAACGCAGATGACCTATGAGGATTGAATAGTGAAGACGGCTGCGGTGAGAGCCTTGCCCTAAGTGTCTGCGGTGAAGTCCTAAACTCCCAAGTTTCACTTCAGACTTGGCTGATTGCGCATGCGAATTCCAATCGCGCGGCAGTTTGTCCATCGACTTTCGCGGTACCCGTCAGGAAATAGGCGTCTCCGAGTCGTTCGTTGAGCTTCACCGTCATCTCAATCGTTTCATCCGGTCGAACGACACGGCGAAACTTGACTTCGTTCATCCGGGTCAGCACGGGAACCCCGGAGGCACCCGCAGTTAGGCTGGAAAGCAGTACCGCGCCTGATTGGACGGTCGCCTCGCAGAGGATCACGCCCGGCACGATGGGTTG
>JBJTQD010000128.1:0-1949 GCA_046075445.1 Planctomycetota bacterium | reverse complement strand
ATGGTGATCTTGGGCCCCATATTCCAAGTCGGGTGGGCCAGGGCATCGCGGGGTGTGACGGTGGACAGCTGCTCTGGTGACAAGTTTCGGAACGGCCCACCGCTGGCTGTGAGAACGACGCGTTCGACCTCTTCGCGACGCCCGGCGAGGGCGGCTTGCCAGACTGCGCTGTGTTCGCTGTCAACGGGAACGATTTTTGAACCGCTCTTTGCGGCGAGCGGCAACAGTAATTGTCCCGCGACGACGAGCGACTCTTTGTTGGCCAGAGCGATCGTTTTCCCAGCCGCGACGGCAGCATGCGTGCTGGCGAGGCCCGCGCAGCCCACGATGGCCGCCAAGACAATGTCCACTTCGGGGTGATTGGCCATCCAGACCAATTGTTCGGAGCCGACGCGCCAGCGAGAGAGCAGGTCAGCGGGGGGAGTGAAGGCGGCGGCTCGCTCGCCATCGGCGGCAACGATTTGAGCCGCGGGCCACTGGCGGGCTTGGTCGCAGAGCAGGTCCAGCCGCTGGCAACCGGAGAGTCCCCAGACTTTCAGCCCCGGGACTGCGGAGACGACTTCCAGCGCATTGCGTCCGATGCTGCCGGTCGACCCGAGGACTGCGAGGTTTCGGGATGCGAAGTCTTCACGCACGGACATGTGTCAAAATGTACCGGTCCTGCCGAATCTGCGGAACTGAAACTGCGAAGCTGTGCCAGTCTTAGCGGTTCTGATTGGCGGGGAGCCAAAGCCGCACCGATGTTGCCTTTTATCAACAGCGTTGAACAATTCCAACGCTTACCCGCGGCGTTGGCCGCAGTTTTTCTGACCGGAAAAGCCTCGTCATCTTAGACTTTACCCCAGTTGGCAACAAGGCAAACGCTGAATATCCGCCCGCTTCCCAGCAGTCGCGGGGCAACTGTTATAAAGGAGAACAGCTTGGCGGGTCCCCCCGCGGTGGCTGTGATGACACCCCGACGCCCTTTGGTTGGCACGGAATTTTCACTTACTCGGGAAACGACCTTCGCAGCCGTTGTGGCAAACTCCTTTTTGCCACCTGCAAACTTCCTCGCCAACTGATTGAGCCAATTCATGGAAAACGGAAAAAACGCCGACCGCAAGGGTAACACCAGCCTGCTCTGGTTCTCGATGGTCGTGATTCTCACCCTGATGATCACGTCCCTGGTGGTCTTCAGCCAGACTCAGCGGACGTTGCAGTACGACGACTTCGTGCGGCTCGTCAAGGCGACCAAGTACTCCGATCGCGGCTCGAAGGAACAGCAGGATCCCCAAGCCGGCGCGATTGTTCTGCGGGAAAGGTCAGCCACGCCGCGTGAGATTCAGCTCAGTGCACCGAACAACATCCGCGTCGACGATCGTTTAATCACGGGTGAAGTGCGCTACCGAGTCCTCTCCGGACCGGGGGCTTCCGAAAAAGAAAGCACGATCGGCTTCAAGGTCAACAAGTTAAAGTCGGAAGCGATCGACACTGAGCTCCGCAAACTGCTCGCCGACTCCAATGCAAACTGGGAATTTTCGTCCGGCCCGAGCGGCTGGGAGAAGTACGGCTTCATTGCGATTTCGACTGGAGCGATCTTGCTTCTGTTCCTGTTCATGATGCGGAGACTTGGCGGCGCCGGCGGCCCGATGCAGTTTGGTCGCAGCCGTGGCAGGCTGTATGCGGAAGAAGACTTGGGCGTCACGTTTGATGACGTGGCTGGTATCGATGAGGCCGTGGAAGAGGTGCGCGAGGTCGTCGACTTCCTTAAGTCACCGGAAAAATATCAGAAGCTCGGCGGGCGGATTCCCCGAGGCGTACTTTTGGTCGGCCCACCGGGAACTGGCAAGACGTTGCTCGCCAAGGCGATTGCCGGTGAAGCGGGCGTGCCGTTCTTCAGCCTCTCGGGAAGCGACTTCGTCGAAATGTTTGTCGGCGTCGGTGCGGCTCGCGTCCGCGACATGTTCCAA
>JBJTQD010000127.1:0-3488 GCA_046075445.1 Planctomycetota bacterium | reverse complement strand
GGTCGGGAGACCCGCTTCGAGCGTGGGGTGGTGATTCCATATTCCGCATTCACACTTCCCATCGACCTCCTCTTGCCCAGCGCCCTCTGCGCCTCTTCGTCTCCCCTTTCTTTTTCCCAACACGAAACGATTTTTGGATATTTTTGGATTTCTCGCCCGCGAAAAGGTCGGCTTGCCTGATATCTCCCCGTAGACCCAAAAGTTTGCGCTTTCTCCCGCCTGAACCTCTTCTGCACTGCGAGCAAAACCATGTTGGATTGGCTGCGAAAAAAACTACTTTCTGACTCGACTCCTCCTGCTACCCGCTCGGGCAAACGCCGCACCCCGGCGACCGAGGGGACTGAATACCAGTTGCTTGAGAACCGGCAATTGATGGCCACCTTGCTGAGCAGTTCTGCGGTCAGCTTCCAAGACGTCGACGGCGACCGGGTCACCGTTAATTTCTCGGGGAGATTTCTCACCGCCAGCAACGTGAACAGCATCTTTCAGTTCGACACGGGATCGGTAGACGGCAGCAACGCCGCGCGGCAGCAGCTTCGCTCGTTGAACCTCGGCTCGGTCCCGGGCGCTGCGCGAACCAGCATCACCACCAGCGTCGAACCTCGCGGTGGACTTCCCAACAACGTCCACATTGGACAGATCATGGCCGAGGGGATCGACCTCGGCGATGTGACCATCACGGGGAATCTGGGCCGGATTCGCGCCGGTGACAGCAATGCGCGGACTCAGGCGCTCGGCACGCTGAATGTCGAAATCCTCGGCGGCTCGGGCACCCTGTTTGGCGCGGCCAACCTGCAATCGGAAACCAATGGCTCGACCCGGGCTTTGAATGTTCGCAGCTGGATGATCGACAGCAACTTCCGCACAGAGCGAGGCGGCAACATTGGCTCGGTCTCGATTGGCGGTACTCTGATTGGCAGCGGCACCAGCAACTCGGGCTCAATTTATAGCAGCGGCAACATCGGCAACGTCACCGTCGCCGGCTCAGTGCTTGGCGACGCAGGTACGAACTCAGGGAGCATTTACGCTTTTGGCAACATCGGCGCAGTCACCGTCGGTGGGGCAGTCAGCGGTGGAGCAGGACAAGACAGCGGCAGCATCGTGGCCAATGGAAACCTGACCTCGATTACCGTAGGCAGCAACCTGTCTGGCGGTCGGGGGTACCACAGCGGAAGAATTGGCTCGAGCTTTGGAACTGCCGGAGCAATCTCAGTCCGCGGCACCGTGTGGGGGGGCGAAGGATTTGAAAGCGGACAGATTTCCGTCAAAACGGCTGGTCGCGGAGCGACGATCGATATCGGCGGATCAGTTGAAGGCTGGTCCGGGTCGGGAAGCGGCTCGATCCTTGTCGAAGAGGGAAGTCTCTCCCGCCTGACGATTGGGGGCGATTTGCGCGGTGGCGGCCGCTCGGCCAGCGGCGCGATTTTGGTGAAGGATGTCACGACTCTGACCGTCAACGGGTCGGTAGTGGGCGGAAGCATCGGTGCATCACTCGAATACTCTGGTCACATTCGCGCGGGGAAGGTCTCGAACCTGACCATCGGCCGGGATTTAATTGGAGGCATTGCCCCAGGGAGCGAAACCCGCATGTACTGCGGCTCGGTCATCGCAGACAACGTCTCGAACTTCGTAGTCGGCGGCTCGCTGATCTCCGGCTTGGGCTTGTCCAGCAGACCGGACAATCAAATGTTTAATGGCGCAATCTTCTCGAGGAATGCTATCGATAACTTGACGATCCGCGGTGACGTTCGGGGTAACTCCACACAAGATGCTACGATTATCGCCCGTGGCCAGATTCGCCCCCGTGGATCGACTGACTTGGCTTTCGGTACGATCAACATTGCAGGCAATGTCGACCGCGCAAAGATCAAAGCTGGTTCGGGCTGGCTCGGTACCGCTAATCCCGATGCTCAAATCGGTTCGGTCACCGTGGGCGGGAACTGGACCGCGAGCGAACTGGGAGCCGGGACTTATAGCCGCACTGGCGACCGCTATAGCAAACTGACAATTGCCGGAGTGCCCGATTCGTCTCGCCGCTTGGCCAAGATTGGTTCGATTGCGATTGGAGGCAGCGTCCGCGGAACGTCCGCCGCCGGCGACAACTTCGGCTTCATCGCCGAAGAGATTGGACGCGTCCGCGTGGGCGGCAGCGACTTGGCCCTGATCGCCGGCCCGAGCAACGACAACCGCTTGCTCGACTCGGTCTTCGGCGACACAAAGCTTTTCGAGTATTGATCGCATTCGCAGATCGTAGAACGATTGTCCCCAATCGTTCTGCAGCTGGAATCGAGCTGAGGAAGAAGAAGCTCTCACAGAGCCACTCTTCTTCCGCTTCCGCCCCCCCCGAAAAACCGCCCATCGCCAAATTTCGGAAATTCTCCACTTTTCTCGCCGCGAAAAGCCCGGCTGCGGAGACATCCCTCCAGCAAACCTGCGATTGCCTCTATCGACTCAATCCTCTCAATCGACTGTGAGCATTACCATGTTGGATTGGCTGCGAAAAAAACTGCTCTCTGATTCCACCCCTCCGGCCACACAACTGGCCACGCGCGGCAAACGCCCCAGTCCCGCCGCCGATGCAACGCAGTACCAGCTGCTGGAAAGCCGGCAATTGATGGCGACTCTGCTGAGCAGTTCAGCAGTCAGCTACCAGGACATCGATGGCGACCGGGTCACTGTGAACTTCTCGGGCGGATTTCTCACAGCCGGCAATGTGAACAGCATCTTCCAGTTCAACACCGGTTCAGTGAACGGCAGCAATGCGGTTCGGCAACAGCTCCTTTCACTGAATCTCGGATCGGTCCCGAGCGCAAGGCGCACCAGCATTACCACTTCGGTCACCTCAGGCGGCGGCGGGGGCTTTGACGCTGGCGTTGCTCACGTCGGACAGATCATGGCGGAGGGAATCGACCTGGGAAATGTTACTATCTCGGGCAACCTCGGCCGGATTCGCGCGGGTGACAGCAACGCCCGATCGCAGGCCCTCGGCACGCTGACCGTCAATGCGCTGGGCGATAGCGGGACGCCGATCGGCGCGGCCAATTTCGAGTCCGAGACCAATGGATCGACCGGGGGATTGAATATCCGGGGATCGGTTCTGGAGGGCTTTTTCCGCACCCAGAACGGAGGCCAGATCGGTTCGATCAACATCGGCGGATCGCTGTTTGGCGGCAGTCGAGCGAGCTCGGGACGAATTTTCTCTAGCGGCAACATCGGAGACATTTCGATCAGCGGCTCGTTGTTTGGTGGCTCCGGAGCGGAATCCGGCCGCATTACAGCGGAAGGATCAATTGGCAATGTCACCGTTGGAGGCAGCGTCTTCGGTGGTGGTGGTATCGGGAGTGGGGCACTCTTCGCCGCCGCGAATTTATCATCATTAACGATCCGGGGCAGCATTAGCGGAATTGCTAGTTCAAGTGGTTCCATTCAAGTGGGCAACATCGCTGGCAACATCACCATCAGCGGAGATTTGCGAGGCGGCTCGGGGG
>JBJTQD010000126.1:0-5070 GCA_046075445.1 Planctomycetota bacterium | reverse complement strand
GCTCAAAATCAGCCTTGGCTGCGGATGGCTTTCCACAGCGCAGTAGGGCTTTTGCCCGCAGCGCGTAAACGTCGCCTTGGTCAGCTTTCAATTCGAGCGCACGAGTCCAATCGGCCAACGCCTCACGAACTTGTCCTCGCTTCCAGCGGGCTTCACCCCGCAGTCGAAAGATCGACGAATTGCTCGGATCGAGTGACTCGGCCCGCTGGTAACAGCGAATCGCTTTGGAAAATCGGCCGCGTTGAGCGTTGAGTTCGCCCCGCAGCAGATGGTAGCGAGTGTTTTGCGGAGCGAGGCGAAGGGCTTTGATTAGATCCGAGATGGCCCTGTCCGTTTCCCCGAGTCGAGACGATGAGACGGCGCGATAGAAGCGAGCTTGATGATGCTCTCGCTGACGGTGAATGACATGCGACAAATCATGAACAGCTCTTTTATCTTCTCCCAGTTGTTGCCAGACTTGTCCTCGGCGGAACCAGAGTTCCAGCTCTTCCGGCGCGGAGCGAATCGCGTGGCAGTAGTCGCGAACTGCGGCTTCATTCTCCCCGAGGAATTGAAAGGCCATCGCTCGTCCAACTCGAGCGACTTGTACATCTGGCTCAACGGCGACGGGTGTCGTGATCCGCTCGAAGGGGAACAGGCCGTCCGATCGGAATCGCGGGTCGAGTGAGGCGGAGTCGGAGGGATCGTCAGGAGGAAGTTGCCGAGAGAACTCTTCAATAGCGTTAGTCGCAAGGCTTCGGCCCAGCAGGCGATATTGCCGCGCCAACGCCGGCTGTACCGCTTGTGAGCGCAGCAAGTATTGAACCGTCTCTTGCCATTGTCCCAGTTTGGATTTCGCGGCCGCGAGCCAGACCCATGCGCCGGCGTGAGTGGGGATGCAGCGAATCACTTGTTCGAAGTCCGACGCGGCTTCCTGAAACTGCCCCAATTCGAAGCGTGTCGTGCCGCGGAAGTAATGGCATTCGCTTTGCAATCGCTGGTCATCAGCCGGAAGCAATTCGATCGCGCGAGTGAAATCCGCAACCGCTTGCTCCAATTCCCCTAAGCCAACATGCTGTTTGCCGAGAAGGAAATAAGCAGGCGGATAGCGGTCATCCAGTTTGAGTGCATGTTGGACTTCATTCAGGGCTGAAGCGTAATCCTGCTTGGCATGAAACGCAGCGGCTCGGACCAGATAGGCATCTGTTTCAAGCACATCGAGTTGAAGTGCTTCGGTCGCATCCTCGATTGCTTGTTCGAATTGTTGACTTGCCAAGTGCGCTTCCGCCCGTGCCAGCAGAACGTGCTGTGCGTTGGGCCGAAGCCGCAGGTAATGATCGTATTGGGCGATTTCGAGCGAATGGTTCCTGAGCTTATGATATGCGGCCGCGCGCGTCAGGATTCCGGGGAGGTAGTCGGGATGCGTCGCGAGTAATTCCCGGAGAATGTTCAGGCTGGCAGCTGGGTTGCCAAACTCCTGATAAAGCTCTGCCAATCGCTGCTGCAAACGAGGCTCGTTTTCCGCAAGCTTTCGCAGTTGCCTTAGCGCAGTCGTAGATCCGGCTCGATTTCCAGAGAGTTGTCTCGCTCGAGCGAGTTCGGCCCTCGCTTCGAAGCTCACCAATCGATCGTCCGAAAGCATGGCTCGAGCTGCGGCGAATTCGGCTTGCGGCCATTCTGCTGCGGTCACAGCGAGACGTGCCTTGCCGAGCCAGGCGCGAGCTTCATGCTCGTCGATCTGGAGACATCGCTGCAGCGCGTTGTGTGCTTTTTCCGCAGAGCCGGTCAGCAAGTAGCACCAGCCGAGTTGCCGCAGCAAGCTCGGGTGGTTAGGCGATTTCTCAAGCTCGGCGAGATAATAGACTTCTGCTTCTGCCAAATAACCTTGTTCGAGTTGCCGGTATCGCTCGCGGCTGCTGCCAGCCAGACGGCTCGCGTGGTGAAGGTCCTCGAAAGCCTCAGGCCAACGTTGTTCGGCCGCGAGTGCTGCGGCTCGCCACGCAAACGTCCGCGCGTCCTGCCAACCCGCGTCGATCGCCTCGGTGCAATCTTGAATGGCGTCGAGGTGATTGCCCAACTGGAAGTGAATGTAGCCACGAACCGCGAGTGCTTCCCAGTGTCGCTCGTCGCTGACCGATTGAACGGCTTGGTTCATCGTCCTAAGTGCAGTCTCGGCGTCGTCGGCCTCGAGCGAGTTCAGAGCGCTCTGGTAAAGCAACTCGAACTCGGACTTAGATCGACTTGGGGATGGCGAATTAGGGAGATGCGAGATGGTGCCGGGGTTTCGAACAGCCGCTTTTTCGATTTCAGCGGTCAAGCTCCAGCGGCAGCTTGGGCAGGAAATCGCGAATTGCTCCAGCTTCTTCTGACACTCCGGACAGCGCATATTTCCAGCCCTTCAAGATGATGTTCCGGTTCGAGCCAATTTCTCGATGTTTTCGCTCGGCGGACCGTTTACCGGCGAGCGTGGAAAGCGAGGTCTACCGTCTGCAATTGGGTCAATTATCAGCTAACCAGGCTTACGGTCAAACATCTGGCGGGCTTTTAGGTAGTTGTAGGGGGACTGCTTTCCGGGTTTTGGGCGAGCGTGGCTGGGTGACTGGGAACCCCAATGGAGGTGGGAATAGGGGCGAAACGGCGGAAATTCGCTGCGATCCCCCTAATCGACATGAGCCGGGGCCAATCCACGGGCGGCCTCGGCAGGAAAACGGTTTGGTTTCCCAGTGCTTGTTAGAGTGAAGTGGAGGAACATTTTCTCGGTCCGGGGGTTCAATTCTGGTGGTGAACCCGAGAACCCGAGACGAATCCCGAGGGTAAGGTTATTCCGGGGCGAGAATCCCTTGGATACAGAGTGGTCTTTTCAGGAAATTTGCATGAAAACCTTTTTCAACATCAACTTGGTCAAGACATTGGCTCTCTTGATGGCTCTTTCCCTGTTGACCTTTTTCTCCGCTTGGGAGTCGGTCGCCAATGCCCAAGGTGGGGGCGACCAGCAATCCGGCCGTGGAGGACGAAGGCGATCATTCGATCCGGCCAGTTATCTGCAGCGGTTGGACGCAAACGGTAACGGTGCAATCGAGCCAAATGAATTGTCCGACCGTTCGCGAAGTTTCGTCGAAGGCCTCGGCTTCAACCCCGATGAGACCAACTCGCTGGAGAAAATCAAGGCGAAGATCAATGGAGATAAGCAAACCGAGTCCCGCGGCGGCAAAGAGTCAGCCGGTGGTTCGGCTTTAGGCTCGCCCGATCGAAACATCGTTCGTAAAGTTCCTGGCTTCGGTGTTTCGCCGGCAGAGCGAAAACCAGTGCCGAATTTTACCACTGTCAGTCAGCCATCCAGCGGCGAGCTCGACGGAAAATATGGCAGCGAGATCATGAGCCAAGTCGATGCGGCGATGAGTCGCTACGACAAGAATAGCGACGGGAAAATCGATCAGTCTGAAATGTCCGAGGGCCGCTGGGGCCAACCCGATCCGAAGGAGTCTGACACGAACGGCGATGGTAGCCTCTCGAAGGCTGAGATGGCCGAGCGTTATTACCGCCGGACTCGGGGTAGTTCGTCATCCGATAGTAGCTCGTCCACTCGCCGGTCCTCCGAGAGAAGTGATTCCTCCAGTTCCCGAGATAGCGGGGCGGGCGACCGCTCTTCGCGACGTGGAACTGATCGCGAAGAATCAAATCGGGGAGCGGGTGAGCGTCCCGCAAATGGAGGAGAGGAGCGTCCTGCCGAGCCCGCTCGATCATCGGGCGGAGGTGACCGCTATCGCAAGTATGCGGATGGCTTAATGGATCAATACGATACGGATAAAGACGGAAACCTGAGCAAGGAAGAGGTTGCCGGGATGAAGCAGAAGCCGGAAAACGCTGACCTCGACAAAAATGGATTGATCTCTGCCGGCGAGCTGACAGAAGCAATTGCCAACGGCAGTATGAGTTCCCGCGGAGGTGCCAGTGGTGCAAGTCGCTCTACACGCGAACGAAGCAGCAGTAGCAATTCAGAGCCGCGGGGCTCGGATTCCAAGCCCACTGAATCAGGTAGTAGTGGCGGAGAATCGCCCCGCTCCGGTTCTTCTCGTTCATCCGGAAGTAAGTTCTCCTTCCTCGCTTCGGACAAGAATCGGGATGGTAACGTACAGATGCACGAGTTCACGGATGAGTGGACTGACGAAAAATTCGAGGAATTCAAGACCTATGATAAGAACGGCGATGGCGTGATCACCAACGCCGAATACCGAGGCGATTCAAGCGGCCGCCGCCGCTAAGAGTTCGGTTAGATGGTTTTAGGCTGTGGGGCGGCACGTCCCTGAAACTCTGCGATGGGCGTGGTGACGCTTAATTTGGCGGTGTGCGTCTTGGTGCTGAACCGGGGGCTAGCGCGAAAACCCGGCTGTCGGAGAAGAACACGGGGACCAAGGTCGAACCGCGTGTTGCCTCTTCATCCCGGAGGGATGACAGACATTAGCCGGGGGTTGAGGAGCAACGCGACGATACCCCCGGGTCATGATGAAACAAAATTCCGCATCCCGGAGGGATGCCAGACGATCGAGTTTCGATCTCCGATAAACGCAACGCAAATGTCCAAAAGCCCCTCACAGAGCGTCTGCGTTAGCATCGTCACATCACCCCTGCTCAAGACCACCTCGTCTGTCATCCCTCCGGGATGAAGAACGACCTTTCATTCGTGTCGAGTTCCGGGGGTGTCGCTATCGCTCAACCCCCGGCTAATTTCTGTTATCCCTCCGGGATAAAAACTGACTTCGCTGGCAGCGATCGTAGGCTGGGTCGCGTCCACCTGATAAATTAACATCAAACAAAACGCGGGCGGCACGTCCCTGAAGCTCTGCGATGGGCGTGGTGACGCTTAATTCAGCCAGCCAGCAGTACACGGCTCTTCAGGCCAAGGGCCTTTTCCACGTCAGCCGGGTCTTCTCGCCAGCCCCCGGTTCGGCAGCGCGGGTTCGGTGTATTCGCGATATCGCTCGACTCGGGTGGGACTTACGGTTCGACGCTGAACCCTAGGCAGACGCCAAGAGGAGACCAAAGGTCGAAGAGTCGGCGAGGTCGGGAGACCTGCGCCGAGCGCGCTGGTGG
>JBJTQD010000125.1:0-14160 GCA_046075445.1 Planctomycetota bacterium | reverse complement strand
CGGTCGTTGATGCGCTTTTCGAGAGATTTGGCCTCGTCGATCGCTTGGCGATAAATCGAGCGATTGTCCTCGGCTGCCTGATTGCTCGGCTTGGCCGGTGGAGTTGCCGATTTAGGTGTTGCCGACTTGGGTTGGCAGCCTACTCCAAGCGAACTCACTAGTCCGAGAATCAAGAACGTTGAGAATTTAGAAACACGGCCCGGTGCCATGAGACAACCTCCTTCGATCATATTATCTCAAATTTAAACCTGCTTTGACTACCAACCGGGTATTACGTCAGGTATTCATGATATGCCGCAGTCGTCGCTGGGTACCATCAGCGACTTGCATAAAATAAAATCGCGCAGAAAAAACAGCAGTTCGAAAGAACTGCCGTTGTTCACTTTTCGAGTGGGTCGTTCAGTTAAGCTTGGTCACCGAACGCTACTACTTACCGCCACCGCCCTTGACCGCGTCTTCTGCAGCCTTGACCGCACCTTCAGCGGCTTTAGCTGCATCTCCCACGGCACCCTTCGCTGCATCGACTGCCTCATCAGCACCCTCTTTGACCGCGTCACCGGCAGCCTTAGCTGCATCGCCAGCCTTCGCGGCCGCATCCTTGGCAGCATCACCAGCCGCCTTTGCAGCGGAACCTGCAGCCTTCGCTGCGTCTACAGCATCCTTCTTAGCTTGCTCACATCCAGCGAAACAAACCATTACAAACAGCGCGAGTACCCAACCGGCGAATTTCTTCATTTCATTTTCCTCGAGATTAATTAACTCGGAATCTGGCATTCCCACCGAGAAATCTCAGGGACCAGCAAAAAATCATCTTAGACTTATCCCCCCCAGAGGCAATAACCGAACAAGCTAAAGTCGCACAAAATTTTAAGGTACGAATTCCGCAAATATGATTTTCGGCTCCTTTCTCGATCTAGCTTCGACTCGGCGGCAACGGTTCCGATTCCGCGGTTCCGATTCCGCAGTGCAGCACGCCCACCGGAACCTCTACCAAAAAATTTTCCTACTCGATTTCAAAATTCCCTCGGAGAATAAGTAAAAAAGAGCATTGGATCAGCCAAGCCTAACAAGTTCCCGGCTCCAAGCAGCGGCTGAGCTTCGCTTGTTGCGGTTACCGCCACCGGCCCGTTCCAATTCGGCAGACTCGGCTAGTGGATATGCCACAATAATTGCACCAAGGAGCTTTCGCGAGGCGGTTACGCCCAGCCGCTGCTTGACTGCGGCGCTGTCCAGCAAATTAGCGCTCGCCCAGTAGCTTTCCATCCCCGATGCTGTCAGCAACAGGAGCAAGTTCTGGACGAACGAGCTGGCCGCAGCCAGATGCTCGAAGTTGGTCTCCTCACGCTTGGCAGTTTCGGCAATCTCCTCGGCTCCAGCCGGCAGCCAGTGAACAAGCACAACGGCTCCACACGCTGAAAGGATGGACGGCAACTTGTTACCCGGCTTTAGGTCCGGACAGAGTTGCGGCAGTTCGGCGGCCAACGCTCGACAAGCCTCCCACCAGAGCGTTGTCACTCGCCAAGGCTCGGCGACCCCGTCCAAGTTGCGGGCAAAGTGAAAAGGCGCGGGGCCAGCTGCTTCGATCGCTTGGCGAACCTGCTCGTTCCAATGCTGCGCAACATTGGCGGGCAATTGCAGCGGGCTCTCGGTTGAGCCGAATACTTTGGTTGTTTTGCGGTCGCGAATCAAATCAGCAAGAATTTCAAAGCGGGAGAGGTTACTCATTTTATCGCTGGGAGTGGGCCAAGTTTTCGAATCGATTTCATCGCCGAGGGCGAGTCTGGACGCCTTTGTACCGGCCACACAGGATGGCATTCAAGCGGTCACCTTTCGAACGCTTGTGGCCATTGTTAGGATGTTCGGGAACTGGCTGTGCAGCGGAACTAACTTGGGAAACGTCTTCCTGAGCCGCTTGTCTCCCAGAATTCCCTGCCATGAGTTGACCATGACTTCGCACTTGACTCGCTGTTGCTTTGTTTTGCTCGCGCTGACCGCTGCGATCAGCCTTCCTTCGCTCTCTGCTCAGGAAACCAAATTGGTAACTGAGGTCGAGGGCATCTCCGAATACAAGTTGTCTAACGGGGTTCAGGTCCTGCTGTTCCCGGACGAATCCAAGCCAAACTTCACTGTGAACATGACGGTTCTGGTTGGTTCGCGCCACGAGGGTTACGGCGAGACCGGTATGGCTCACTTGCTGGAGCACATGCTTTTCAAAGGCACGCCGACGCACAACGACATTCCGGCTCTGCTCAAGGACCGCGGAGTGCTCGACCTCAACGGCACCACTTGGCTGGACCGCACCAACTACTTTGAAACGCTTCCCGCCAAGGATGATAACCTTGAGTTTGCAATTCGCATGGAAGCCGACCGACTGCTCAACAGCACCATCAAGGGCGAAGACTTGCTGAGCGAAATGACAGTCGTTCGCAATGAATTCGAGATGGGAGAGAACCAGCCCCAGTCGATCTTGATGCAGCGATTGATGGCGACCGCTTACGAGTGGCACAACTACGGCAAAACAACTATCGGCAATCGCTCCGATATCGAACGCGTCCCGCTCGATAACCTTCGCCGCTTTTACACCAAGTACTACCAACCCGACAACATCATGGTCGTTGTCGCTGGCAAGTTCGAGCAAAAAGAAGCACTTGAGTTGCTTGAGAAGTACTTTGGCACGCTCAAGGTACCCGACCGCGAATTGCCGAAGACCTATACCGAGGAACCGATTCAGGACGGCGAACGGGTTGTCGTCTTGCGACGCGTCGGCGATGTGCAGGTGGCCGGCGTTGGCTACCACATTCCGGCTGCGGCTGACCCCGACTTCGTCGCTTGTGAAGTTCTCGCCGAAATCCTCGGCCTGGAACCGGGTGGGGTGCTCTATAAAGACCTCGTAGAAAGTGGCCTCGCCTCGAGCGTTGGCACCTTCAATATTCCCGGTCACGACCCAGGCATGCTATTGGCTTTCTGCGAAGTCTCCAAGGAAAAGGACTTGGAAACCGCGAAGAACAAGATGATCGAAGCGATCGAAGCAGTCGGCACCAACGGCGTCGCTGAAGACGATGTGAAGCGTGCCGTCCAGCGTCTGCTCAAGGAACGCGAACAGACTTTCGCCAGCACCGAAGATATGGCGATCGAACTGAGCGAGTGGCGGGCTTACGGCGACTGGCGGCTCTATTTCCTCCATCGCGACCGCCTGGAAAAGATCACCGCAGCAGATATTCAGCGAGTCGCCAAGACTTGGTGCTTGCCGAGCAACCGCACGGTCGGCTTGTTTATTCCGACAGCCGAACCAGTCCGCACGCCAATCGCCAGCCAGCCCAAGGTCAAAGAGATGGTGACCGACTACAAGGGCCGGGCCAAGGTCACTTTGGGCGAGAGCTTCGAGCCGACTCCCGAGAATATTGAAAAGCGATTGCTGACTGGCGAACTTTCTAGTGGCCTGAAGTATTCGCTGTTGCCCAAAAAGACCCGCGACTCGCGCGTCAATATTGTCGGCAAACTCGATTTCGGTTCGCTTGAGACGCTGCGCGGCCAATCTACTGCAGCGACGATGCTCGGGCAGTTGATGGGCCGAGGAACCAAGGACCTCAGCTTCCAACAGTTCCGCGACGCGCTCGACAACCTGCGAGCCACGATGACCTTCACCGGCAGCCCGGGATCGCTGCAGTTCTCGATCCAGACCAAGCGGGAGAATATTCCCGAGGTGCTCAAGCTTCTGGAGCAAGCCCTGAAGACCCCAGCTTTGGCTGACAGCGAACTGGAAATCGTCCGCCGCGAGGGAATCGCTCAAATGGAATCGATGAAGTCCGACCCGCAAGGTCTGGCTGTGACCGAATTCCAACGCGTCTTCTCACCCTACGAGAAGGACGACCCTCGATATTCTCCCACGATCGAAGAAGGGATCGAGCGAATGAGTCAGGTTAATACGGAGCAAATCCGCAACCTGCACAACCGCTTCCTCAGTGGCCAACATGGCCAAGTCGCCGTCGTCGGAGATTTTGATCCGGACCAAACTCGCGAGCAGCTCGACAAGCTGTTCGCTGGCTGGACGACCAAGGAAGCCTACGCCCGAATTCCTGAGCCGGCCATCACTGACCTGGCCGGAAAGCGAACCAAGATTAACACTCCGGACAAGGCGAACGCCGTGTACATCGCCGGCATGATGATGCCGCTCCGCGACGACAATCCGGACTACGAGGCACTTGCGGTTGCCAACTATGTTTTGGGTGGCGGTCCGCTTGCTTCGCGTCTGGCCGATCGAGTTCGCAAAAAGGAAGGGCTCTCCTACGGCGTGGGCTCGATGGTTCAAGCCGATTCGATGGACGAACGCTCGATGCTGATGATGTTCGCGATTTCCAATCCGGAAAACACCGAAAAGGTCGTCAACACGATCGACGAAGAAGTCAGCCGTTTTACCGAAAGCGGCGTCCAGGCTGAGGAGCTGAACAATGCCATCTCCAGCTACCTCGAAACCCGCAAGGGCGGTCGCGCGAACGACAGCCAACTCGCCGGGCTTCTGTTGAAGAACATGGAAGCCGGACGGACGATGCAGTTCCAGGCTGAAAGCGACCAGAAGATTCGACTCCTGACCAAGGAGCGAGTTGATGCGGTCATTAAAAAACTGCTCGACAAGCAGCGGCTGATCATCATCACCGCAGGCGATTTCGAGAAGGCGAAAGAGTCAGGTAACAAGGAAGAGTAACTGACGCGGTTGCATCACTGAGTCGAAGGCCAGAGTTCAATCCGAATTGGGTCATTACCATGAAATGGTTTTTCTCCGCTTTGTTGTTATTGAGTGTTGCTCTCATGACTACCACCAGTTCAGCCCAAAGCACTCGGGCGATGAACGTCGATGATATGTTTCAGTTCCGCCGGATCGCCGATCCTCAGATCAGCCCCGACGGAAAACAAGTCGTCTTCGTAGTCACGACAGTCAACCTCGAAGGCAACTCAACCAGTGCCAATCTCTGGGTAGCCGATGTGGCTCATCCCGAATTGGCTCGGCAGCTGACGACGACCCCAAAAAAGGACCTCAATCCTCGCTGGAGTCCCGACGGCAAGCGGATTCTGTTTCAGTCCACCCGTTCCGGAAGCATGCAGCTCTGGGCGATTGAACTTTCCGGCGGTGAAGCCAAACAGCTGACGACCATCTCAACCGACGCCTCTTCCGGCGTTTGGTCGCCTGATGGAACTAAGATTGCGTTTGTCTCTGCTGTCTGGCCTGAGTACTCAGGCAAGCCGTTTGCCGAAAGCGACAAGCTGAACAAAGATCGCGCCGAGGCCAACGAGAAGAATCCGGTCAAGGCGAAAGTCTTCGACCGGCTCTTTTTCCGGCACTGGGACAGCTACGTGGAGAACAGGCGACAACATTTGTTCGTCATTAGCTTCGACCCCGTGAATGGAACTGCCGGAGAACCCAAGGATGTCACTCCGGGCGACCGCGATGCTTATCCAACATCGATGACCTTTTCGGTCGGCGATGATCATTGCTTCAGCCCCGACAGTTCACACTTGATCTTCACCGCAGTCCCGGTCGAGAACGAGGCTTGGAATACCAACCACGACCTGTGCCGTGTCCCGGTGACGGGCGGAACGCCGACTTGGGATACGCTGACCAAAAATCCTGCGGCCGATGGTGCGCCATCGTTTTCTCCGGATGGAAAATGGCTCGCTTGGCGGGCTCAAGCTGTCCCCGGCTCGGAAGCCGATCGCTGGGTTGCGTATGTTGCCCCCTGCGAAGCGAATGGAAAGCTGACTGGCGAGCCGCGATCGCTAAGCGGCAGCCTTGATCGCTCGGCCGAAGGAATTCAGTGGACGCAATCGGGGAACTCGCTGCTCGTCGTTTTCACTGCGGAGGATGGTGGGGTTTCCAAGCTCTACACTGTTGCAGCGGATGGAAAGTCTCCGCCCAAAGTTAGCAGTGATCTGGCGGCCGTCGACAGTATGAGCATCGGCGGACTGAGCATCTCTTCGGAAACGGGTCGCTTTGCGGTGCTCGCCTCGCGACTGGATTCGCCGCCGGGCGTCTATGTCGGAGAGCAAACTGGCGGCAATGGTAAGCTGACTCCCGTCGGCTCGTTCAATCAACAACTGCAGTCCCAAATTAACTGGGGCAAAATTGAGAGCGTGACGGTTCCGGGAGCGGGTGGCACGCCGATGCAAATGTGGCTGGTCTACCCGCCCGGATTCGACCCGAACAAGAAATGGCCGCTGGCGTTTCTCGTGCATGGCGGTCCGCAAGGCGCCTGGATGAACTCCTGGAGCAATCGCTGGAATCCACAAGTCTGGGCAGCACAGGGGTATATCGTCGCTCTCCCTAATCCGCGCGGTTCAACCGGGTTCGGCCAAAAGTACACCGATGAAATCAGCGGTGACTGGGGCGGGAAATGCTACGAAGACCTGATGAAGGGGCTTGAGTTGCTGGAATCCAAACCGTTTGTCGACCGCGACCGGATGTTCGCCGCGGGCGCTTCGTTCGGCGGTTACATGATGAACTGGTTCCAAGGACAGACCGACAAGTTCAAAACCTTAGTCACACACTGCGGCGTCTACAACTTCGACAGCATGTACGCGACGACGGAAGAAGTTTGGTTCGACGAGTGGGAACACGGCGGACCTCCTTGGGTCAATCGCGAGTCCTACGAGAAATACTCACCGCATCGCTTCGCCCAGAACTTCAAAACGCCGATGCTGATCATCCACAACGACCTCGATTTCCGAGTCCCTGTCAGCGAAGGTTTGCAACTGTTCACCACCCTTCAGCGCCGGGGCGTTCCGAGCAAGCTGATCAATTTCCCGGACGAGGGTCACTGGGTGAACAAGCCAGCCAACAGCAAGTTTTGGCACGACGAAATCTTCGCCTGGTTACGGCAGTACTGCCCACCCGGAGCGAAGTAGTCATCATCAAATCGGGAAGCGCCAGTCGCCTCGACGGCCTCAACGAATTACAGATTATGCGATTCGGCTCTTGAGCGGAAAGGCGCTAGCCTCCGGTCGAACCCTCAATACGCCGAATTGCTAAACGAAATCCGCCTAACCAACGCAGCCCAACTGCTCGCCTTCTCGCGCGACTACCCGAGCTTTGACCAACTCGCCGCGGACAAGCGACTGCGTTGTCGCGACAGCGGCGGTTGCGAAGCGGCAACTCGTGCCAACCCAGCGGCCATCGACCTGCGCCTCGGCCATCACAGTTACTTCTTCGCCCACTAGCCGCTCGAGATAGGCTTTGCGCAGTTCGCAGTCGAGTGCCAGCAATTGGTCCACGCGACTCGCTTTGACGTTCCCATCGACCTGATCGGGCATCGTCGCCGCGGGGGTTCCACGACGGGGACTGAAGGGAAAGACGTGTAGTTTCGCAAACCCAAGTTGCCGGCAGACATCTACGGTCGCGGCAAAATCTTCATCGGTCTCGCCCGGAAAACCGACGATCACATCGGTAGTGAAGGCAGGATTCTTTAGACGGCTGGCCACCAACTGACAACGATCGACAATTCGCTTGGCATTCCAGCGCCGCCGCATCAACCGCAAGATCCGATCGCTGCCGCTTTGGAGACAGACATGAAGATGCGGACAAACCCGCTGGGGATGCTCAGCCATCACGTCAATCAATTCGCGAGTCACTTCCGTAGCTTCGATGCTCGAGAGCCGAATTCGCAGTCGCGAGGTCCGGCGACAAATCTCGCGGACCAAAGTCGCCAGTCGAGTCCACGCTTCGCGCGGCAAGTTGCGATTGAAATCGACTCCGTAATGTCCGAGATGGATCCCGGTCAAAACGACCTCTTGATAGCCGTTTTGCTCTAGCCCTTCGACTTCTCGCAGCACCTCTCCGAGCGGGCGGCTATACATCTGCGGACGCACATGCGGAATGATGCAGTAGCTGCAGTTGAGCAGACAGCCATCTTGGACTTTGACAAACGCACGGCGATGGCCAACCAGGCCAGAGATCCCGGTTGGAATGTCGACCACGCCATGGCGACCAAGGAGGTCTGGCAATTCCCGCTTGTCGGTAACGACCTCGACCACGCCGGGCAGCTGGCGGACTTCTTCCGGAGCGCGTGTGGCATAGCAACCCATCACGACGATCCGCGCCTCGGGATTATCCTTGTGCAAGCGGCGGATGACTTGCCGGCTCTTGGAGTCCCCCTCAGCCGTGACCGTGCAAGTGTTGACGATGCACAGGTCGGCAGCTTGGTCCTCGACCGCGTCCTCGTAACCGGCGCGCAGTAAACCTTGCCGCACGAATTCAGTTTCGTACTGGTTGACCTTACAGCCGAGAGTGTAAGTGCGAAGCTTGGCGTTCACGGGTAACAAATTGAGAAACAAGAGCGAGGGTGGACGCAGGGAACTACCCGCGTCGCTTTGATACGATGATAATCAAACGGCCATGGTCGCAGGAGGGCCGCGCCGTGAGCCTGTTAGGCAAGTCTCTGGCGAACGTCTGCCTTTTCCAGCCGACTGACCGATTTGGCAGGCAAAGTGACTATACAAGACACGTTCTCGAGTGCGCCTGAGTTGCCCGCTCGTCAGGAATAACGCTGATGAAATATCCCCTTGCGATTTGCAATGAATTGTTTGAAGGATGGGAGTTGGCTGAGGTCAGCCGCCGCTGCCGGGAATGGGGCTATCAGGGCTTGGAACTGGCGCCATTTACCTTGGCTGATTCGCCGCTGGAATTATCAGCGCGAGCGAGAGCA
Source organism: Planctomycetota bacterium (assembly GCA_046075445.1). Taxonomy (GTDB): domain Bacteria; phylum Planctomycetota; class Planctomycetia; order Pirellulales; family Pirellulaceae; genus BJ22. Next base: position 5,467 of record JBJTQD010000125.1, on the reverse strand, counting down.
CATATTCGCCGCTCAATCGAGAACGAGGGGATGGAAGTTATTGGCCTACACTGGTTGCTGGCCCGAACTGAAGGCTTGCACCTGACCTCGGCGGACCCCGTCGTGCGCGGGCGAACGCTCGACTATTTGATCGGCTTGGCGGATCTTTGTGCGGACCTCGGCGGGAGGGTCATGGTTTTCGGTTCGCCGCAGCAGCGAAATCTGGACGCTGCTACTACGCATACTGAAGGCGAAGGGCGAGCGGCTGACTTGCTCGCGCACCTCGCACCGAAACTTACCGAGCGTGGAGTGATTCTCGGGCTTGAGCCGCTCGGTCCACAGGAAACTAATTTTATGCCGACGGCTGAGTCAGCGGTCCGCATTATCGAGGCGATTGACTCGCCCAATGTCAGGCTGCATCTCGATGTTAAGGCGATGAGTAGCGAGCAGGTTTCCTTTGGCGAGTTGATCCGAACCTATGCCCCGTGGCTGGTGCATTTCCACGCCAACGACCCGAACAAACTCGGCCCGGGGATGGGCTCGGTCGACTACCGAGAGTTTTGGCCGGAGCTGGTGACAAACTATCGCGGCTGGCTGAGTGTCGAGGTATTTGATTACTCGCCCGGCCCGGAGTTTATCGCCCGGAAAAGCCGCGACTATCTGGTTGAATTGATGGGCTGAGCGAGTTGCTTTAACGCCATCTATGACCGAAAATGCTGAGACACCGGCCTGTGAACTTCTCTCCTATCTGAAGCGGTACTCAGATGTTGCCTTTCAAGGCCCATCGGCCCAATCAGCAACGGCACGCTGCAGCGAAGGCGTTCACGCTGATCGAGTTGCTGGTTGTAATTGCAATTATCTCGATCCTGCTTGGGATGCTTCTGCCGGCCATTCAAATGGTTCGCGAGTCAGCGCGGCGAACGCAATGCTTGAATCAGATTCGCCAGCAGACCTTTGCTGCGCTCAGTTTCCACGAAGCCAACCGGCGATTTGTATCGGGATTCGAATGGCCCGCGCGGACTTTGTGGCAAGCTCGCCTGCTTCCTTACCTTGAGCAGGCAAATCTTTACGAGACATTGCAATTCGGTCAGCCTTGGAATTCCGGACCGAATGCCGCAGCCTGCGGGGTTCCGCTGCCTGTCTTCCAGTGTCCCTCGCAGCCCACCGTTGAGACTGAGGATTTCGAGGGGATTCCCGCGCGGCAATATTGCAACTATCTCGGTTGTGCGTCGGGAATCTTGACGCGTGAATCGGGACCGAGTCCCGTGGTCGGCGACCCTCAGGTAGACGGAATGCTCTTTCAAAACAGCAAAGTCAGAGCGGCCGATGTGAGAGACGGCACTTCCAATACGCTGCTGTTCGGCGAAGCGATCTTTGATATCGAGTCTCGGGGGATCGATCCGGTCGGCAACTCTCAGGCCATCGACCACTGGTATATCGGCTCAACAGATGAACTTAACGGGATCAACACTTCCGAATGCTTGGGGTCCGCGGCGATCAAAATCAATCTCTACCGCAACCGCGGCTTGGATGACATCGAGTCCAAGGAATTGAGCTTCAGCAGCTACCATCCGGGAGGAGCCGTGCTCGCGTTTGTCGATGGCCATGTCGATTTCGTCCGGGACACGATCGACCCGCGAATCATGCAGGCTTGGGGCACTCGAGCTGGGGGCGAGGTTTCGAGCATCGATTGATTGCCGAGAAACTGGACCTGCCCCCGTTTTCGTTCAAACCACCGTTTGCGCAAAACCCGCTTTTTTCGTATACTCAGGGCCCGGCGATGAAGAGGACGCGGTTCGCCAGCGTCCAGATGCCGAACCTTACTGCTCCAACTTTGCTCCCGATAGATATGACCACCATTCAATTGCCAGACGGTACCCTCAAGAGTTTCCCCGGTTCAGTATCCGTAGCCGATGTCGCCAAAAGCATTGGTTCGCGGCTTGCCAAAGACGCGCTCTGGGGCGAAGTTGCCGGACAACCGATCCCTTTGAACCAGCAATTGATCGGCGAAAAGCTTCCTCTGAAGATTATCACCCGCACTGATCCTCAAGCTTTGGCGACGATGCGGCACAGCTGCGCCCATGTGATGGCACGTGCTGTCATGCGTCTAAAGAAGGGCGTCCAACTCGCCTTCGGACCGACCATCGAAGGGGGCTTTTACTATGACTTCGAGATGCCTGAACCGCTGACCGAAGAAGATTTTCCGGCAATCGAAGCCGAGATGAAACGGCTAGTTGAACTCGATGAACCGTTCGAGCGGGTCGACCGAACTCGGGACGAGGCGGTCGCCATTTGTCGCGACATGCATCAAGACCTCAAGGTTGAGCATATTCAAACTGGCTTGTCCGAGCACCCCAGCGTCTCGTTCTATCGGCAGGGTGAATTCGTCGATCTCTGCCGCGGCCCCCATGTCCCCTCTGCCAAGATGATCGGCGCGTTCAAATTGCTCTCGCTCGCGGGTGCGTACTGGAAGGGCGACGAAACCCGCCAACAACTCCAGCGGCTCTACGCGACCGCCTTTTTCACTCAGCAAGACTTGGATGAACACCTCCAGCGGATTGAAGAAGCCAAAAAACGTGATCACCGGGTGCTGGGGAAGCGTTTGGGATTGTTCCACATCGACGAGATGGTGGGACAAGGCCTGATTCTGTGGACTCCCAAGGGCGCTTTCATTCGACAGCAACTGCAAGACTTCATCTCTTCGCATCTGCGGCGGCAAGGTTATCACCAAGTTTTCACACCGCACATCGGCAAATTGGAACTTTACAAGACCAGCGGCCACTTCCCTTATTATCAGGAAAGCCAATACCCGCCACTGGTCATGCGCGAGCAACTTCAAGGTCTCGCCGACGAAGGCTGCAGCTGTGGTGACCTCGCCAACCGGATGAAGGCTGGCGAGATCGATGGCTACTTGCTCAAGCCGATGAACTGCCCGCACCATGTGAAAATTTATTCTTCACAGCAGCGAAGCTATCGCGATTTGCCGATTCGGTTAGCCGAGTTCGGCACGGTTTATCGCTGGGAGCAGTCCGGTGAAATTGGCGGGCTGACTCGTGTTCGCGGGTTCACTCAAGATGACGCGCATCTGTTTGTCACTCAGGAGCAACTCTCGGACGAGCTGATGGGCTGTCTTGAGCTGGTCAAGATCGTCCTTTCCGCCATGGGCATTGATGACTTCCGCGTCCGCGTCGGGCTGCGAGATCCGGGTAGCGACAAATACATTGGCGATCCGAAGAACTGGGATGCTGCCGAGCAAGCCTGTCGCGATGCGGCCAAGAGCTTGGGCAAGCCGTTTACTGAAGAGCAGGGCGAAGCGGCTTTTTACGGTCCGAAGATCGACTTTGTCGTTCGCGACTGCATCGGTCGCCAATGGCAGCTGGGAACCGTCCAGGTGGACTACAACCTCCCGGTCCGGTTTGGGCTGGAGTACATCGGAGCTGATAACCGGCCACACCGGCCGATCATGATTCACCGGGCGCCCTTCGGTTCAATGGAACGATTCATTGGCGTGCTGATTGAGCACTTCGCCGGGGTCTTCCCGCTGTGGCTCGCCCCAGAACAAGCCCGATTGCTGACCGTCAGCGACAAGTCCGAGACCTACGGCCGGGAAGTTCTCGAAAAAATGCGAGCCGCGGGACTGAGGGTTGAGGGCGATTTCCGGTCCGAAAAACTTGGTGCTAAAATACGAGACGCCCAACTGGACTTGGTCCCTTACATGCTCGTTGTTGGCCCGCGAGACGCAGAGCAGGGGACCGTTTCCGTCCGCGACCGATCGGAGGGCGATCTGGGGGCAATGCCGCTGGACGCTTGCCTCAGCCGGTTGACGACAGAAGTCGCGGAAAAGACGGTCCGGAAGACATTCCAGACCTCGGCCGGTTTGGACGGCAGCCAAGCTTCCATGGAATATTGAAATCTGCTGAAATGGCTGAGTCTTTTCTACCCAGCTCGCTGTGGCAGGCCCAGCCCGTCCCGGCAAATGATGTAGAATTGGGCAGACAGTAAACGCCAAAACTTCGGCCGCCGAAACTTAGGTTTCAATCCGGCTGGGTGAGGACTTTATTTGAATTAGGACTCTGGAGATTCAGGAGCCTTGACCGCAGGCTCCTGAATGGCCGCGACTGACTGCGAATGACAGCAGCGTGGCTGAAATTAGTTTTTCATTCCTGTTTTGAAAGGACCAACGTTATTCCACCGGAACAAAACTCGAAAGATCAGAATCGAATCAACGAACAGATTCGTATCTCAACCGTTCGCGTCATTGATGATGCCGGCAACCAGCTGGGAATCATGCCGACTCGAGACGCCTTGGCGAGAGCGCGCGAAATCGGGCTGGATTTGGTCGAGGTCTCCCCGGACTCGAAGCCGCCCGTCTGCCGAATCATGGACTTCGGCAAATTCAAATACGAAAAGAACAAACGTTCCCACAAAAACAAAGCACACTCGACCAAGCTCAAGGAAATTCGCCTTCGCCCGAAGACCGGGCAGCACGATATCGATGTGAAGATTCGTCAGGCCATGACGTTCCTTGAAGACAAAGACAAGGTGATGATCTACGTCGAGTTCAAAGGTCGCGAACTTGCCCACATCGAAGAAGGCCAGAAGGTAATGGACGAGGTTCTCGCGAAATTGCTAGAGCACGGCAAGCTAGAGAGCCCTCCCTCCAGACAAGCCAAACGGATCATCGCTACGGTGACTCCGAAGTAACCTCGCAGCGGCCACTGGGTAACGGCCGATTCCCTGGCGGGGGCTACACGGCCGTTTTCAAACAAGCGTTACAAAATAAAAGACCGCGGGCGACTGACCCGCGGTCTTTTTTTTGAAGCTTGGTCGAGACTCAGCGCCGAGCGAGCAGTTGTCTCTTGTTTTGTTTCGTTCAGCCCTCAGGCCGAGGCGCGACTCAGGTGCGCCGCCCTTCCACAGATTTACCTGCCTCGTAGCGCCAAACGATCGCTCGCCAAAAGTGCTCCTCTCGAAATTCCAATTAGAAGCAGAACTGAGCACCGGCATAAGCTCCATGCAGTAGCAAGCCGCCGTTCGAGTCAATCCGCCGGATGTCGTTCGCATCGGTAAAGTTATAGGGGAATTGATCGGGAGCGAGGGCCAGTCCGTTCACTCCGAACACTCGATATCCAAAGTTCAATCGTGTCCGGCAGCTGATTTGGTAAATCAAACCAGTATCCAATTCGCCCAGAAATGCGATGTCGTTCTTGGTCGATTCGAAGTCGTACATCGCACCGGCAAAAGGCCCACTCATGATGGTTGCTTCGTTGCCCGCTTGGTCCGCGATCCGGCTGTTGTGGGAAATGCGGTTATTAAACACACCGGCTCGCAGTCCCGTCGCCAGTCGCAACTTATCGGTCAGACACCATTCCGTGCGACCACCCAGTTGGAAACCGAGCAGGCTATTCCGAACATTGATCCCGTAATCCAACTGATTGGGCCAAGGGGCCGCTGAGTTGATAGCCGAATAGGTGAAGTTCTCATCGAA
>JBJTQD010000124.1:0-1205 GCA_046075445.1 Planctomycetota bacterium | reverse complement strand
GCGGTGTGGAGGAGTCGCCAATTGGTTTAACTCGGAAAGGATTTTCTGAAGCCGCGTAGTGATATTTGCAGCTTGCGGATTGAAGGTTGCGAGCATCGTGTTGAGATGCCGAAGTGCGAGCCACTGAGCTTGGACCGCGTGAAGAGTGAAGGCGGTTGAAATCGGATTGACTCGGCCTTCAGAGTCAAATTGAGCAAGAGAGTTTGAGCGGTAATCGTCGTAATCAAATCGGTCGCCGTAACCAGGATGGTAGAGCGTATCGAACAATTCATCGCAGGTGACGAAGCGGCCGAGCAGAGAACTGTGCCGCGCGACGCGGGTCAGGTCTTCGAAAGGTTCGCAAGTTTGGTCCGGCCAATGGACGAAGACAATTGTGGCCTGATGCGCGGAGTCAATCTGTTGGCCGATATTCAAGGCCAAGCCGAGAAAAGCATTAGGAGAGTTGGCGTCTACCGGGGTAGCGGAAATGGCGTCGAGGCTGTGCTGACCTAAGCCTTGCCAGCCAAGAGTCGCTGCTGCGGCCGGAGGCAGCTTTTGGTCTGGGCTCAGTGGTAAATGCAAGGCTCCCCGGTAACCGAGGCTGGAGAGGATTTGCGGCTGGGCGGGGTGCAGATTGCCTCGTCGTCGTCCAAATACTGATGGAGCGATTCCAAAAAGTTCTTCGTAGGTTTCTTTGCCCGCAACGTACTCGCTCAGGAGAGCCGCCGTTGAAAGGAGATTTTCGGGAAGCGTGTTTTCCGTGGAGCCGAGAATTTGGTGTTTTCCAGATTGAGCACTCGCGGCGAGTTGCTCGACTAATTCGGGCTGTTCGACTTGCAGATGGCGGGCGACGTCGAGCGGGAGCAGCAGGTTGAGTTTGCGAGTGCTGGCGGAGATGTTGTGTGGAGGGTGCTCGCGATCCAGGAGCAGCAACTCGACGAGTTGGGCTTCGACCGGGTAATAGCGGTTGCGTTCAGTCAGCAAGAGGTCGAAGGCTGCGTGCAGTTGTTCTTTGGCTGTCGGTTGGTCTTTACTTTCGAAAGCGGTGGCAGCCGAGATAACCCGATCGGCGAAGGCTGATTCATCGAGAGTATTGGAATAGCGAAGACGGCGTGTGAGCAGTTGCAATTGGAGAAAGGCGTAACCAAGGGCCGCAAAATCATCGGCGGTCAGTTGGCCGGATAGCGGGGTGTTGTCCGCTACTTCCGACGAGGGCACTAGGCCTA
>JBJTQD010000123.1:0-1354 GCA_046075445.1 Planctomycetota bacterium | reverse complement strand
GAACCGGCATAGTCCATCCGGCTGGGGGCCATATGGCTCCCCACACACAGAATGAAATATGCATAAACCCAGAACCGTGGAGAAAGCAAATTCTCCTTCTTGATGATTCCGCCTAAGCTCGTCGTCGCAACGCGAAGGATCTGGCTGACCGAATCCGACAGCCCTTTGAATTCGATTTCTCGCGAACTGGTCAGGGCCGCTTGAATTGCCGCTGGGTAAAAAAGCCAAGTCAACAGGAGCAGGGCCAGCGAGCCGCCGACCAGCGGGGCAGTACCGATGAAAACGTTGCCAATTTCGTGGTAAAGATTACCGCGGTGGTAACTGTGTCGCACGTAGCCGAGCCGCCCTTCCTCTAGGTCGGGGTCAAAGAGCCGAATCTCGTCGACGCGATGCCCAAAAATCCAACAGGCTACCGCATGGCTGAATTCGTGGATCGGCGTGCCCAACCAGCCGGTAACCAAAACCACTCGCCAGCCAAACGCGCGGGCCAATCTTCCCTGCATCAGGTGCTCCAGGGCATGAATCGCCAACGTGAAGAGCAAGGCCGGCACTAGCAGCACAGCAATCAGCGACAAGTAATCGACAAGCCAACTCATGCGGGCTCCCGTGATCCGAGCTTGATGAGGGGGCGAGCGTCCTCCTCAGCCCCCACGTTTTCTGATAATTTACACAGGCTGTCGAGAGCCTGCAGTGCTATCTCTGAGTCGGTTTCCGGTTCTTGGCGAAAGCCCTGAGGTCGAGAAGACCGATTAGACGGTTAGGTTTCCGATGAACTGGCTACGAACCACCGGTAACCTGAGAGATACCGGAAAGATTCGTGATGCTCGCAAGCTCGACTTTAGCCGAAAACATGCTCGGGAACCCCAAAGTAGTTCGAACTTGATTGTGCGAGCTTGTCGCTGGTCAAACCAGTCGTTTACTGACAACGCGTCAGTTAAAACACCTCCATCGCTGAACCTCCAACATGAATCAACTGCCCAAAATCAAGCCGCCTCGCGAATCGATTCCGAAGAACGAAAGCCTTTGCGACTACTGCACGGCAAAGTGCTGCAAGTATTTCGCTTTGCCGATCGAGACACCGACCGAACCAAAAGACTTTGATTTCATTCGCTGGTATCTCTTGCACGAGTACGCGAGCATCTTCCTCGATGAAGGCGTTTGGTACCTGCTGGTGCATACGACTTGCCGTCACTTGCAAACCGATAATCGCTGTGGGATCTACCATACGCGTCCGCAAATCTGTCGCGAATATTCGACTGACAACTGTGAATATGAGGACAGCTACGTTTACGAGGGCTACTTTGAACTGCCTGACCAAATTCAGGAATATTTCGAAGCCCGCTTTACTTCGGCT
>JBJTQD010000122.1:0-2935 GCA_046075445.1 Planctomycetota bacterium | reverse complement strand
TGCCACCCATGCCGCCGCCGCCCATGCCACCCATGCCGCCGCCGCCGAACCCACCGCCCATGCCCTGGCCCATGCCGCCGCCACCCATACCGCCGCCGCCCATGCCGTTCATGCCACCCATGCCGCCCCTGCCACCCATGCCGCCCATTGAACGACGCGGTGCAACAAGGTCGCCTACGTTGTAGATGTTGGTGACGAAGTAGGCTGGATCCGAAGCTGCTTCTTGAGAAATGATCAGCAGGACTTCATCGCGAACGATGTAAGTCGCGTTGTATTTTTTCAGCAGCAACTTCAACGCATTCTTCAACCGAATGTTGACAGCAGAAAAGGTGACTTCGGTTTCTGGAGTCAAATCACCGTCTTCGGCGGTTTGGTCCAGCATGACATTGATGCCGTAGTCGTTCTTCAACTGATTCATCACATCGCTGAATGGAACGCCTTCAAACTTGAAATTCACGCCGCTGGATTCTTCCAAGCTACGCAGAATTTTTTCGTCGGCCGCATTGCCCGCCATCCGCACGTCTTGGTACTTAGCTCGCAACGCCTTTTTCCGAGCCCAAGTCTCTGGGTCCGGGAAAATCAGTGGCGGTTCCGAAACAAAGGTGGCCGCTGCACTCTCAACTTGGTACATCGCCTCCAAGAAACTAACTTCTCGTCTGCGGCGAAGTTCGCGTTCACGGTCTGCGTTGTAAAGGAGGCGAGCCGACTCATAAGCCGCATTCGTTTCCGGCAGATTCGGAGCCAGGTTCATCGCTTCCAATGTCACATCTTCCGCAGCTTTATAGTTGTTTTCAACGAGCAGCGAGTTAAAGCGATTGATCAGTCGCGAAATCTTTTCTTCCTTCCGTTCGACATCGTCCAGCATTCGTTGGTGCTCGAGAGCGATCGCTTCGTTGCGTTGCTTCGCAGCCATTGCCGAGTCAAAGTCTTGCTGGCGTTGTCGCGAGGACATCAAAGCAGACTCCAGACGACCGCGCAGGTCAGCTCGAACCTCGGGGCTCAAGTCTGGCAACTTATCAATCACATCGATCTCACCCTTGAGGCGTTCAATCGCACTCGCTGGGTCGGTTCGCAACTCTTCCATCACGCGGCCCAGTGTGAACCGGACTTCAGCTTTGGCTCGTTCTTCAATCACGCGTTGGCGTTCAGTTTCCTGACCAGCCAAGTCGTTGACTTGAGGAAGATTCTCTTGAATCAAGCCTTGTACTTCGTTGTCTTGCGCGCCTGGGCCAATCAACTGTAATGAGCCTTGGCTCGACTCGACTTGAGGTGCACCTTCTTGTTGTGCAGGTGCCTTTTCAGCTTGCTCTTGGGGAGGCGCGACTTCTTCTTGAGGCAGATTCAGCCCGTTGGTCGCGGCTTCGACAGCGGCTTCCTTCAGTGCCTCTGCTTCGGTATTTGCTGGGTCAGCTGCCAGAGCTTCATCAGCGATCTTTTGGGCCGCGGTAAAGTTGCCGCTGAGCAGCGCTGAGGAGCCCAATTGCGAGAGAGTTCGCGATCCATCCGACAACATCCGAGCGGCCTCGCGGAGACCAGCTGAACCAATCGTCGGCAGAGTCAAACCACCGTTGCCACGGGCCGAATCGATCAGCTTGGGCAAGAAAGCGAAGTCTTCACTTGAGTTTTCAGCCGTTACCGTCCAACTCATCGTTTCAGCGACGCCATTCACTTCGCCCGCCACGCTGATGGTGACTGGACCGCGTGCGCTCAGGTTGCCAATCAGGATCGTGTCCCGGTCAGCTCGCATCGGAGGAAATTGCTGAGGCAAGAATTCGGTAATCGATTCGGAAAACTTTGCATCGCCAGGCCAGAAAACCAAGCCGTGAACAGTGTCCGCCAAAGCGGTTGCAGCGTTGTCGATCACATTGGCTTCATCTGAGTCCAGGAAAACGTTGCCACCGAGCTGGTTCGCCAGAGCGGCCAGCGATTCGATGTCACGTTCAGGACCAATCGCGTAGCTGGAGAACGTCACATGAGCGTCAGACAACTGCGAAACAACCGCGCTAAACTTTCGGTCGTGCATCAGGCCGCCGCGGCTCAAGCCGTCGCCGATGTAGACAATGCTTTGATTGCGGCCATTGGCGTTTTCGCCAAACAGGGTTGTGGAACTCTTGAGCATGCCAACCAAGTCGGTCGACCCAAGAGGCACGCGATCATTCAGTTGCTTAAGAGCAGCCTCAAGTTCAGTCGCTCCCGGTGCGACGAAACTCTCGGTCAACACAACCGAGTCAATGTCAACTGCGACCACCTTAACGCGGTCTTCAGCACTCAGGTTGCTGAGCAGTTGCGAGACGAGCTCGAGCGAGTCTCGTTTGTACAAGCCGGTTTGGCTGGCCGACGTGTCGACGTAAATCACCACGTCGCTGGGCAAGGTCCCGCCTTGCTTAAATTGCGGAGTCAAACTCAACGCGAACGAAGTTTCGCCCGTCGAGTTGTCAAAGGTCGCCAAACGCGAAGCCCCCTCCGGCGGAAAATCACCGCCCGCGGCAAAATCAACAGCGGCAAAGCTCCAGGCGGAAGAGACCGCAACCAGACCTGCTACCGCGACTCCGCGGAACATGGCTCGCAACGAACTGCTTTTCGACATAGTAGAGAACTCCACTCCGAATTAATCAAACATGAGCCGTAAGTCCGGAAAACACGGGCCCACGCCTTGCCTATCTCAAATCTTCTGGACCGGAAAAATGGGAATCTGGTCACTCTGACTATTCTATTTTGGCATTTCCGTCCACGCCACCAAAAATCCCCGATTTTACCCAGCTTCCAAATTCCTCTCGCTCCAAACGCCCGATTAGGACTGCCGACCTACGCCCTTGAGCAACAGGTTCGGGCCGGATACCCCCGGTCCAAACCGGCAAAAACGACATAACGAGAACAACTACGCTCGGGGAAGATCGAGCCTTATGCTGGACTTCGACGCTCTCGGCGAAGAAAG
>JBJTQD010000121.1:0-2146 GCA_046075445.1 Planctomycetota bacterium | reverse complement strand
GAGGCTCCCAACCACTCAAAGTAATTACCCCAAGGCTGTCAGTTTGCAGCCTCTTGGCGTAAAATTCGGCAACCGCTCAGGTCTGAACCACGGTCGTGAAGCTTCGCTTGGCATTGTCTGCCTGAAAAGAATCGACCGCCGTTTGGACGTTTTGGGAGTTGGGGCGTGTTTGGCAGGAATGGAAAGCGAGAGGAACGGCACAAGTGAGTCAGAAGTCTCGAAGTCTCGGCGATGTTCTCCAAGAGTTTCGCGAGCATCGGAAATTGATGGAAGTCGAGCTGCACAAGGTCATTGTCGGTCAGGATGAAGTGATCGAACAACTCTTTGCCGCCATTTTTACCCGCGGGCATTGTCTGCTCGAAGGTGTTCCCGGCTTGGCCAAAACGTTGATGGTCAGCACGCTGGCTCGCATCATGGACGTCACTTTCAAGCGAGTCCAGTTCACGCCCGACTTGATGCCGAGCGACATCACCGGCACGAACGTCCTTGAAGAAGACGATCACGGCAAGCGTCATTTTCGCTTTGTCGAGGGTCCAGTCTTTACCAACATCCTCCTCGCCGACGAAATCAACCGAACCCCGCCCAAGACCCAGTCGTCGCTGCTCCAAGCGATGCAGGAACGCGAAGTCACGGTCGGCCGAGAGACTTATCAGCTTCCGAATCCGTTTTTTACCATCGCGACCCAAAATCCGATCGAGCAAGAAGGAACTTACCCGCTTCCTGAAGCCCAGCTCGACCGCTTCATGTTCAACATCAAAGTCGGTTATCCAACGGCTGAAGAGGAAGAGAAGATTCTCGCAGCCTCCAGCAGCGGCGAGACTCCCGAGATTCGCAAGATTCTCTCGGCCAAGGCGATTGTCAATCTGCAAAAGCTGGTCGGCTCGGTCGTCGCCACAGACTACATCATCAAATACGTCGCGGCACTGGTGAGAGCGACTCGCCCGGCTGATCCCAGCGCTCCTTCGGTCGTCAAGGAAATGGTCGACTGGGGTGCCGGTCCGCGCGCTGGTCAGTTTTTGATCAGCGGCGGCAAGGCGATCGCTGCAATGGACGGTCGCTTCTCAGTCTCGCTCGATGATATCCGCAAAGTCGCAATTCCGGTCTTGCGCCACCGAATCAGCACTAACTTTCAAGCTCAGGCCAACGGGATGAACAGCGAGCAGGTGGTCGAACAGCTACTGAAGATCGTCCCCGAACCGAAAGTTCCGAAATTTGAAAAGTAGGCGCGCTCTGGTTTCGCTGGCCTCGCGTTTCACTGAATTCCGTCGCCCCTCGCCTCCCCTACTCTGCTTACCTGACAAGCACTCGCCATGTCCGTTGAGAAGTATCTCAAGCCGAATGTGATCCACCAGATCAAGCGGCTGGACCTGCGCGCTCAGTTCGTGGTCAAGGGCTTTCTCCACGGTTTACACGCCAGCCCTTTTCACGGCTACAGCGTGCAGTTCGCCGAACACCGCAAATACACGCCGGGTGACGAGCCGCGGACGATCGACTGGCAGGTCTACGCCAAGACCGATAAGTACTATGTCAAGAAGTTCGAAGCCGAGACGACCATGCAAGGTTACCTTGTCATGGATCTCAGCGAGTCGATGGACTACACGTTTCGCCAAGACTTGACGAAGTTTGACTACGCCATCTGTCTCGCTGCTGCACTGACCTATTTGATGGTTTCCCAGCAGGACCCGGTCGGCTTGGTGACCTTCAGCGACCGGATTCGCGAAAGCCTCGCGCCCAAGTCCAAGCGAGCTCAGTTAAATAATGTGCTCTCGCTTTTGGCGAAAGCTCGGCCGTCCGGTAAGACTCGTTTTCGCGAGAGCCTGAATCAGCTAACTGGGATGCTGCGGCATAAGAGCCTGATCATGGTTTTCTCTGATTTGTTGATGGAAGACATCGAGGAGATCGACGCCCTTTATCGACTTGCTCACTCGGGGCACGATGTGATTGTGTTCCATGTTCTGGACGAAGCCGAAGTCAGTTTTCCCTTTACCGGTGCTTGTCTCTTCAAGGATTTGGAGACAGACCAAGATTTGAATACCAACGCCGATCAAGCTCGAGCCGACTACCTGCGGGCGGTTAACGACTACCGCGAGGATTTGGCGAAACGTTGCCGTAACAATCGGATCGATTACGTGCCGCTCGACACGAG
>JBJTQD010000120.1:0-3722 GCA_046075445.1 Planctomycetota bacterium | reverse complement strand
GGAGAACCTGCCGGGATTCGTCGTGCTGCTGAATCACAACAGCTACGATCAAGCTCAACCGATCTACGACCGGCTTTGGGGAGCTGGATTCCTTCCTTCTAATCATCAAGGTGTGAAATTCCGCAGCCAAGGCGACCCCGTGCTCTACCTGCAAGATCCGGCGGGCACCGCTCGGCCGCAGCAGCGTGAGTTTCTCGATCGGCTAGCGCGGCTGAATGCAGCCCGCGAAGCAGAAGTCGGTGATCCCGAAATTCTCGCGCGGATTGCCCAGTACGAGATGGCTTATCGAATGCAGATGTCGGTGCCTGAGCTAACCGACCTTTCGGATGAACCGGCCAGCACGTTTGAACTGTATGGCGAGGAAGCCCGCAAGCCGGGAACGAACGCCGCGAACTGTCTGTTAGCGCGGCGTTTAGCGGAACGCGGGGTGCGGTTTATCCAGATCTTCAATCGGGACTGGGACCACCACAGCAATGTCAAGGGAAATGTCCCGATGCTTTGCAAGCAAACCGATCAGGGTTCTGGCGCGCTGGTGCAGGATCTCAAACAGCGCGGGATGCTCGACGATACGCTGGTGATTTGGGGCGGCGAATTCGGGCGAACTGTTTACTCACAGGGCGGTGGTGAAGGATTCGGGCGCGACCACCATCCTCGCTGCTTTTCGATCTGGATGGCGGGCGGCGGGGTCAAGCGTGGATTCAATTACGGCGCGACCGACGACTTCTGCTACAACATCACCGATAACCCGGTCCATGTGCATGACTTCCACGCAACGATCCTCCATCTGCTGGGGATCGATCACGAGCGACTGACCTACCGCTTCCAAGGCCGCGACTATCGGTTGACCGATGTGAAAGGAAACGTCGTGCGGGATATTCTCATTTAGGTCGAAAAGTTTTCCCATCGCCCGCAGTCGCTAGGTATTTCGTTTAGCCCGCAGCCGTCAGGCGAGGTGAAGCTAATGGACGGATCACTTTAAGCGCCGGGGAAGAAAGTAAACACAGAGAGCGCGGAGAGGGAAGAGAAGACGCAGCCAAAATTTAAGAGAGCTATGTCGGCGGCGTTGCTTTTCTTGTACCTGTTCGACTCCGGGGCTGTAGCGGAACAGTCACGCCTCCACCGACTCGAGGTCGGTGGTGGGCTATTTTTGTCGTGCGCGAGCTTTGTAGCTGGCTAGTCATGGCTCCACCGACACAAGGTCGGTGGTGGCTAAGAAGGGCACCAACGACCAGTTGCCAACCACCAACCACCAACTAACCCACTCATCCCCCGTACCTCTGTGCCACCGTGAGAGACCTTCTTCCGGTTTTTGAATCGAACTTGCGCTTCACCTCGCCTGGTGGCTACGGGCTAAACGAGAAATCAAAAACCAAGAATGAAAGCCAAGTACTGAGAGCTGAAGTAAATTCAAATGCGATTCCGTGATTTCATTCCAGAAAAAAACGCTCGGCATTCCAGAGTTCGAAAATTTCGGTGGGCAAATGGCCCGAGATTGCTCGCTCGTGTGCCCAATCAATGAGTTCGCGCCCGGCTTCGGTGCCGAGCCGGTGAGCGGCTGGTTCGATCCCGACGCGTCCTAAATCCAAGCGGTCTGCGTCCCAGCAGGCGAGCAGCGTCGGGTCGCCGGTTGTCAGGCCGTCGGTGTGGAGGCGACAAGCTTCGTACAACAATTCAAAGCGGTGGTTGTCCAGATGTACATGAGTGCCGCGAAGTTCTTTCGCCAGCTTCCCGCCGCGTAGTCCATGACCGGGATCGCGAAATTCATTTTCTCGGCAAGCGTCATGAAACAGTGCGAACAGCGACACGACCTCCAAGTCCGCCCCATTCTGCTTTCCTACCGCATGCCCATTGGTCCAGACTCTAGCCCAGTGGTGTACGCTGTGGTCGCCGTCCAGCGGCAACTGGTACTGCTCCAGAATCGCTTCAAAGATGGCTGCGTAATCGTGCTGCCGATCGGTCATTCAAAGTACCCGCCTGCCTTAAAGGAATCCTGCTGATAATGTTCAAGTGAGCCGCCAAAACGAGTTGACTTGCACTTGGCCTCCAAGGTCATGCGACCGATTCGATTAAGTCAGCCACCAGCCTCTTACGATTTCACATTCTCTCGCATCTGCACCAAAGGGCAACCGACACTCGCACCTTCCTGGTTGGCGGTTCGGCTCAAGGGAAATTTCCCGCCTTTCGTAATCAATGTTCAGGTAAATCCCTTAAGAAAATCAAAAAAACGATTTCAGCGGTCTTTGCTAACTTCAAGGACAACTCAAGCAAACGGCGGGCCGAACCTCTTGCTCCCCTCGACTTGAGTTCGACATTGTAGCAGTGTCTCGCACCAACTCCGCGAGAGATTAAGATAGGGAGTCTCCGCAACATGATTCGCCAACTTTGCCCAGAGGCCACCGAGTGCTCGACTGGATTTACTCGATCTCCTCATTCCGCTTTGCCCTGTTGACATGCGGATTCTTTGTCGCTTTCAGCTGGCTAGGTACAATCCTCGCCCGGCCCTTTCTCCGCGCGTTTGTCAAACAGCGAGATAGTGTCAACGATCTCGTTGGCTACATGCTCTCCTGCTTCGGAGTCTTCTACGGCTTGCTGCTCGGCCTCTTGGCGGTTGCTGCTTATCAGAATTTTCGCGATGTCGAAAACGTCGTGACCGGCGAAGCCTCTTCTCTTTCGGCTTTGGTGACCGACGTCTCGGCTTATCCCGATCCCGATCGCACCAACCTCGTCTGGAACCTTCGCGACTACACCCGCGACTTGCTCGAGATCGCTTGGCCCAACCAACAGAAAGGAATCTTGTCCAAGGAAGGAGACTTCACGCTGGACGCGTTTCACGAGCGGCTGATCCGATTCGAACCGAGCACGGCTGGGCAAGAGATCATGCATGCCGAAACGCTGAAGCAGTACAACCAGTATCTGGAAAAACGCCAACAGCGCGTGCTGGCCGTCTCCACCTCGATTCCACCCATCATGTGGGTCGTCGTGCTCGTCGGTGCGCTGATGAACATCACGTTGGTCTGGCTGTTCGACATGCGGCTGATGAGCCACTTGTTTTTGGGAGGAATGTTATCGAGCTTCCTCGGAATGATGATTTTCCTGATTGCTTCGCTGGACAATCCGTTTCGAGGCGAGATCAGTATTTCGGCTGAGCCGTTCGCTCAAATCCACACCCGCCTGATGGAAGAATAGTCATGCCGAACATGAATCTGCAAAATCGAGAACATCCCTTGCCGGCACGCATCCGACTATGGCGATTGCTCGGTTGCTGTTTGCTTTCTGCCATGGCGATCATCGCTTCAGGCTGCGGGGAGTCGTCGCAACAGTCATCGCAACAGCTTATCGACCAGTTAATCGGGAAGAAGCCACCCGAACCGATTCCGGTTGGCGTGCTCTTCTCCCAAACCGGTTCGATGTCGATCAGCGAGACGCAACTGAAACACGTTGTCGTTCAGGCAATCGACGAGATCAATGCTGCCGGAGGCGTGCTCGGTAGGAAACTGGTTCCGGTGATTGAAGACGGGCGGACGCGTGATGATATTTTCGCCAAGCGAGCCAAAGAACTCGTCGAGGATCACAAAGTGCCGGTGATTTTTGGCGGCTGGAGGTCGGTCGATCGTCAGGCGATGATCTCGCAGGTTGAGCAAGCCGACGTCTTGCTGTTCTATCCACTGCAGTACGAGGGGAATGAATCCGCGCGAAGCGTCTTTTATGGCGGACTGACCCCG
>JBJTQD010000119.1:0-2307 GCA_046075445.1 Planctomycetota bacterium | reverse complement strand
GCTGCGGCATCCCCGAGTCTCGACCGCAGGAGCAACAGGCTGCGAAAAGCGTTCTTGACTTGGAATCGCCCCTGTCTTAATCTTTTAGCTCCGTCCGAGACGGGCCCGATCGGGACTGGTGTAACGGTAGCACGAAAGATTCTGACTCTTTTAGTTGGGGTTCAAATCCCTAGTCCCGAACTGTTTTCGAATGAAAGCCGCCCTGCCCGGGGCGGCTTTTTTCGTTTTAAGAGTGCACCCGAAGATTTCCGATCGGCAAATCGACACGGAAGGCGTTTGCGCCAGCTAATTGAAATTCTTTTCAAGCCAGTCCGGGTCGACTCCCATGACGGCCGAAACGTACTCTAGATCGGTGGGATAATCGGTCCGTTTGACGTCGCACTCGTACCGCATCTCGCGCAAAGCCGCTTCGGCCCGTTCGACGGAGAGCCTTCGGGCGATTTGTTTGAGAAAGACGTGGAAATCATCTTCCTTCAAAGCCGTCTCGAAATCAGGCCAGCGCCGGACCATATGCCCCTGATTGTTCCGCAAAATCAACTCGCGGCAAAACCCTGCAATCGGGCGGAGTTTAAGCAAGCCAGCCGCCGATCCAGCCAGCACCAAGGCTCGGTCTCGATCGGGCATTTGCAGTTGCTTTTCGAACGCCTGAGCTAACCGAAGGTAGAGCACAAGTTCGTTGAGGAGATTCGAACTCATTGCTCAAAAAAACCTTGTCGAGGCAGGATTACAGCTCAAACTCTTTCACGGCGGCACAGAGTTGTTTTATGATGACTCCTCCGACGCGATTGAGCAAGCTCGGAGGAGGTAAAAGCTGGAAGTGCCCGCCACACTTC
Source organism: Planctomycetota bacterium (assembly GCA_046075445.1). Lineage (GTDB taxonomy): Bacteria > Planctomycetota > Planctomycetia > Pirellulales > Pirellulaceae > BJ22. The sequence goes on along the minus strand of JBJTQD010000119.1, from coordinate 1,474 downwards.
GCCGATTATCGCCCCAGCCTCCCGTAGCACGCCTCTCGCTTCACAAAATGCGCACCCTAAGCCTCCGCTTCCTCAATCCCCTTTTGCGACATCCGTGAGTCTTACTCCCGAACATCAATGGCTTCTCAGTCCAGAGGCGGAACCTTTCCTCGCGAATGCCGCCTCCGATCTTCGGGCCAATGTCAATATTCTCAAAATCGTACAGCGACTTCGGAAACAACTCGCGCCCCCAATCGCAGCCGTCGCACTCGAATTAGCTCAGCTTCGCCTGCGAGCCACAAGTAAATTTTCTCGAGCTGCGGAAATGTTTTTCACGACGCGGGGCTATGAACAAGCAACCTCCGAGCGGCTGGCGCAATTCAAATCCAGCCTCCTGCCTGAAGGAAGCAAAGTTATTGATATCTGCTGCGGTATCGGCGGCGACTTGGCTGGCTTTCACTCGCGGCACCAAGCAACCGGTTTAGACCTCGACCCTTTGATGTGCGAGTACGCTCGACGCAATTCAACTTCAAGACAAAGTCCCACGCCGAGAGTCCTTTGTGCAGATGCCTTAGAGACGGACTGGAATGGATTCGATCTGATTCATATCGATCCAGACCGACGGCACGAACAAAGGACAACCGACCCTCGCTTCATCCGTCCCTCGCTGAAACAAATTCTCGAACGAGCGGCTGGTCGACCACTGGCTATCAAACTCGCACCTGCGACCAAACTCCCCGACGAGCTTAAGCCGCGCGTTCATCGCGAATGGATCGGCGAGGGACGGGAGTGTAAACAGCAACTCGCGTGGCTGAATTTTGAGCCTCGCGCAACAAGCAGAAAATCGGCAACCCTCGTCCGAGACGATGGCAGTTACATCACAATCCAGCAATCCAGCATTCCGGCACGCAACGTTCCAAAACATTGCCTCGATGCGGCTGACCTTTCAGAGTTTGTCTATGAGCCCCACTCCATTGTCCTGGCAGCCAGGCTGGTCGATAGCCTTGCGAGTGAAAACGGTCTGCGCAGAGTCGCCCCGGGAATCGGGTATCTTTCAGGCGGCCCGATCGCAGCAAGTCCGCTGCTGGCAGCCTTCAAGGTGCTCAGCATCAAACCTGCTGAAATTCGTCAGGTCTCTGCCGAATTAAAGTCGTTGGACGCAGGCTTGATGGAATGGAAAAAACGAGGCGTCGAACTCAGTCTTTACGAATCACTTAAAAAGATTCGAACCAAAGGCCAGAGGCCGCTGACCGCGATCGTGACGCCTCTTGGGGAGCAGATCGCTTGTTTGATTTGCGAGCGAACCTGACCGAAGCTGAGGAGGCTCATTTCATTCCGAAAGGATTTAAGCGTTCGACTTTAGCATCGCTATCAAGCAACCAAGCTGTTGGGTCGAGGTCGAGCCCGGGCGGACACTCTACGCAGAGTAGTGCTGGGCTCATACCGCATGCAAGTTGCCCCCATCTACCTGCTTGTCCCAGGGCCTCTGAACCAT
>JBJTQD010000118.1:0-1289 GCA_046075445.1 Planctomycetota bacterium | reverse complement strand
CCGCTGGAAGCAGTTCCTGCCGAGGAGGCAGGAGTGCTCGAAGCGAGCGCCGGTGGTTGATACGAGCGAGGCGTGCTGCCTCGACGGAAAAGCTGAGCCTGAACATCCAGGCAGGGCAGAACGGCAATTGCCAGTGCGACCCAATAAGAAAAACGACTCATCTGAAACCCCCAGAAATCGAATGTTGGACGGGTCTGTTTGAGACGTCAGGAGCCGAGAGCAGTGATTCCCGGGCTTCCAAACTTGCACTTAGATTCTGGAGCGGGGCGAGAACGAAGTCTCGCCCGCTCCAGAATCATTGCTAGTCGGAGGGGGGAAGCGTTTTGGCCGAATTGACGACGGGCAGACCACAAACTGTTGACGCAGCTCATCCGCTGGGGCCAGGCAACTTGCTGGGAGTTGCCTTCGATAAATCCATTTACCCAAGAGCATCCATGACTAGGCGGTCAGGCGTGCCACGCAAATCGCTGGGAATCGAGAGACTGGCGAACTTACTGTGCGGGAGGGCTCTGGCAGGGCGTCGGGCAAACGCTTGGAAGGCAGAGTCAAAGTTGTGTTTTCTGTTCAGTTCCAGCAGTAACTTCAGCGGCAGAATCTCGTTTGGAAGACGATTTTCGCGGTACAAACCAAGTGTTTCTCAGAGTGGACGACTGGCAAGCAGCGAGCATATTTTTTTCTTGGTTTATCGCGAGCGTGGTGATCAACACGCTTCAGGGGCAAGCTTGGTCGATCGGTGAAAGTTTGGTGACCTGCGAAAACGTGGGGAATTTATCGGCTGGAGCGTGGCAACTTCGCGGCTGAGCGATTGGTGGAGGTGCCTTCCGACTCGGAAGAATCAGGTCACGCCAAAGTGTCTAGTTGTGTGGGCGATTTTGGGAATCTTCTTTGGGATTGCTGTGCGGTTTGGGAAACTGGGGCAGGCGAAGAGGGGCTAAACGTGGAAAACGCGGGGAACGGGGAGGGAAGAGGAAGTGTGCGAGGGGAGCGGGGTTCGCTGGAGGCCTAAGGTCGGCGACGAAAACAAACGGCGCTGGGGGATGGTCTCCCGACCTCGCCCCACCACGCTGCGCTGGGCGCGGGTCTCCCGACCTCGCCGATGGTGCGGCATCCATTCCCCCAACGGTTAATTCCCCATCGGTACACGGCTCTTCGCCCCGACAGGGCGCTTTACCTTAGCGTAGGGTGAAACCCTACGTAAACGAATAAAAACAAATTGGTAGGTCGAGCCGCACGTCGCCGCCTTGCGGCACGGGCGGATCGACGCTGAGGCGAAAACACGAGCCGCGTTG
>JBJTQD010000117.1:0-7772 GCA_046075445.1 Planctomycetota bacterium | reverse complement strand
GACTTGACGGCGGACCAAATCAACCAGCCGCATAAAGTCTGCGCTGCTGGCTCCCGACTGTGCCACGAAATAGTTGAAATCCTCGACCGCAATTGCAACTATTTCGTGGCACAGTCGGGAGCCAGCAGCGCAGACTTTATGCGGCTGGTTGATTTGGTCCGCCGTCAAGTCGAAGACCGACTGGACATCAAACTTGCTTTGGCGATTCAGGTTTGGTAGTACACGGTCTGCATCCATTTTTTCGTGGCAACAAATCCCTCAGGAATCGAGCGCACTAGCTGGGCAATTTCTGCTGATGCCCGTTGCAATGGCTTTTGTGCCCGCGAAAACTCGCCATCAACAGTTTCAAATCGACATGAATGGTGTGTCGTTTCGGCAGAGCCATCCCATTCCCGCTACCATCTTTCATAGGAGGTGCTAATGACCTCTTCTTCAGCTAATTCAAGTGAGGGATTTGATTCCGCTGACCCCTCAGCCACCTTATCCGACAGCGATGCCAAGCTCCGCGTTGAGATCGCACGGCTTGGACCGTGGCATATGAATATTCAACTGACCGAGTCGGTCTGGACCGGTGAGGTTTTCGCCAGCGGTGGAGCGATCCGGGACCGCGATCGAAACAAGGGGATCAGCTTGCTGAATCTCCGCCTGCATTATTTCGATTTGCTCAGCAAGATTTTCCCGCAAGGGGTCGAGGGCAAGACGTTGCTGGATTGCGCCTGCAATGCGGGTGGCTACAGCTTTTGGGCTCGCGAGATCGGGATGCGGTCGGCGTTTGGGTTTGATGTTCGTGAACACTGGATTCAGCAGGCTCGATTTGTCCAAGCTCACAGGCAGGTGGCTCCAACCGACAATATTCAATTCGCAGTCTGCGACCTCTATGACTTGCCAAAGCTGAACTGTTCGCCTGCAGACATCACGATGTTCAAAGGGATCTTTTATCATTTGCCCGACCCGGTCACCGGCTTGAAACTGGCGGCTGATTTGACTCGGGAAGTGATGATTTTCAACACCTCAACAATTTGGGGTGAGTCAGATGGCTATCTAAAATGCGGCCGGGAAAGTCGCAACAACTTGATGTCCGGTGTGCATGGTTTGAAGTGGTATGCGACGGGCCCAAAGGTTCTCGCCGAGATCCTCAAGTGGGCTGGATTTGTCGAACAGAAATTGCATTTTCAGGTACAGCAGCACGACCAGCCGCAACTGGGACGAATTGAAATCATTGCCTCGAAAGTTCCGGGCATGCTGGAGAAGTTTGCAGGCGAGTCGTTGAATTAGGGATGCCGTGTGATGATTCCGAACCGGGGGCTGGCGCGAAAAGCCGGCTGAAGGACTAAGCGGGCCACCACCCGACCTTGCGTCGGTAGAGCCATGACTAGCCAGCCGCGAAAGCCAACACTAATTCAAACCGGCCACCATCTGACCTCGTGTCGGTGGAGCCATGACTAGCCAGCTACCGGGCTAAACGAAGAGAAGGCAGTGAGTCGGGTTTGCAGTCCCGGCATCGCCCAAGGCGAAAATGGCGCGGTGAGAATGCTGTAAAACGGGCAGAAGGACCGCGAATCTGCGTCAAAAATGCGGTTCCGAGTCTGGGGAGGGCCAGCTAAAATGGGGCATCCGCGTGGGGCAACTTGTCGGGTCATCCCATGCCATTTACCGTCGCTTTGAGTGCCGGAATGTTGCGAGCCGTCGTTTTCGGAAGATGTTCATGAATACCATCCCAGCCGCTTCAGGGTCCACGGATGACGCGATTGCCAAGGATCTTCACTCCAACGAACACGCGCAGCGAGTTGGAGGAGAGCGGCTACCCAAACCGGAAAAAGTCGACGGCCAAAGTCGCATTCTTTGGGAATACATGATTCCGGTGATCGTTTTTCACCTGCTGATTCCCTTGGCCTTTCTGCCTTACTTCTTTTCGTGGTGGGGTGTGCTGTTCTTGCCGCTGGGCAATTACATCTTCACCTCGATCGGAATTGGAGCCGGCTATCACCGCCTTCTGACTCACCGAGGCTTTAAGTGTCCGAAGTGGTTTGAGTACCTGCTTGCCAGTCTCGGCGTCTGCAGTTTTCAGGACTCCCCCGCGCGCTGGGTTTTGGTTCATCGCGTCCACCACCAGCACTCCGACCATCAACCCGACCCGCATACGCCGCGGGTGAGCGCCTTCTGGGCGCACATGGGCTGGCTGTTTATCGACAATCGGGACTTGAGCACCTCGGCTTCCTACGAGCGTTACGCCAAGGACTTGATGCGAGACCCGTTCTATTTCTGGCTGCAGCGCGGCATGAATTGGGTCTGGTTCTACGTCGCTCATGCCGTATTGATTTACGGCGTTGGCTTGCTGGTCGGCTGGCTTTGGACCGGGACCGTTTCGGGGATGTTTCAGGTCGGTATGCAGTGGCTGTTTTGGGGCGTGATCATGCGAACCATTTTCACTTGGCATGTTACTTGGGGAATCAACTCCGCGGCCCACATGTGGGGCTACCGGAATTACGAAACACGGGAAGACAGTCGTAACAACTGGCTGTTCGCCCTGCTAACCAACGGCGAAGGCTGGCACAACAATCACCACGCCGACCCGCGTTCGGCTCAACATGGTCATCGCTGGTGGGAAGTCGATGTGACTTACATCACGCTGGCCGCGCTCGAAAAAATCGGAGTCATTTCGGACTTGGTCCGTCCCAATCATTCAGCTCTGGACCGCAAGAGTCTGGCAGCTTGACCATTCGATTGGAATTTCGCTTTCCTGTTTGGAACCATGAAATGCTAAAACAATCTTCTTTGTTGATACTCTGTTTCGCCGTGGGTCTGGGTTGCTCAACGATGACCGGTGGCAACCGATTCGGGTTTGCAGAATCCAATCCGGCGATTTCGGGTGCATTGACCAAGTCTTCATCGACCAGCCAAGACAAGTTGCCCAGCCCGGACGAAGCGAAAGATCAGGCTCCTGAGAAATTCCGGGTCAAGTTTGAAACGACCAAAGGCGACTTCATTGTCGAAGTGAATCGAGCGTGGTCACCGAATGGAGCGGACCGCTTCTACAATCTTGCCAAGATTGGCTATTTCAAAGACATCGCGATCCTCCGGGCGATCAAAGGCTTCATGTTCCAGTTCGGAATTCACGGCGACCCGGAAGTGAGCAAGGTCTGGAGCGAAGCGAAGATCCAGGATGACCCCAACGCGGGACAGACCAACGATTTTGGAACGATCACTTTCGCCAAGACCGGACAACCCAACAGCCGCTCAGTGCAGTTCTTCATTAACCTGGGTGTCAACGGCCGCCTTGATGCGTCGGGCTTTACTCCCTTTGGTAAAGTCGTTGAAGGAGCGGAAGTGCTGAGGCAGATCAATACCGAGTACGGAGAGAATTCTCCAGAAGTACAGGGAAGATTTCAGGCTGAAGGCAATGCCTTTATCCAAAAGAAGTATCCCAACATCGATATGATCAAGAGCGTGACTTTGGTCGAAGACAAGTAACTGGTCACGTTTGAATCCAGACCAGCTTGAGCCTCATTCGCTTGACTGAATGGACATGGTTGGGCAGAGGAACCGGGCCGTCGCTTTGAAGTATTTAGTGCGGCTGCATTTAACTGCTTGACGCAAAGACTGTAAATCGGATTTTCAAAGGACTGAAAATCGTGAATTGGGATCGCCCTCGCTTTCTGATCTCGCGGCTCAGCCACATTGGCGATGCGATTTTGACACTGCCACTGGCATGTCAATTGAAGCGGACATTCCCCAATTGCCAAATCGCATGGGCAGCGGAGGGAGCGGCGTCGAAGCTGCTGCGTCTGCATCCGCTCGTTGATAAATTGATCGCGGTTCCCAAGGGCTGGCTGAAAAGGCCCTCAGCGTGGAGAAAGCTACGTGGCGAACTTCGCGCGTTTGCTCCAGATGTTTCCTTTGACCCGCAAGGTCTGCTCAAAAGTGCCGCGCTCGCTCGGCTCTCTTCGGCGCCCGTCCGAATCGGTTTCTCGGGACGCTTCGGAAGAGAGGGCTCGACTTGGCTTAATAATCGTCTTGTCGAACCCCGCACAACGCATCTGGTCGACCGCACGTTGGAGCTACTGCGCGGGATTGACCTGGCGCCGGGTGAAGTCGAGTTCCAGTTGCCGGCATGTCGCGAGTCGCTCGCGCGGGTCCAGCAGTGGCTGCAGGAACAAAAACTGGAGCGATTTCTGCTGCTGAATCCCGGTGCTGGGTGGCCGTCGAAGCAATGGCCTGCGGAGCGATTTGGCCTCGTCGCCCGGGACGCGCTGGTGGCTCAGGGAATTCCTTCTGTTGTCGTTTGGGCAGGAGAGGCGGAGCGGCAGATGGCCGAGCAAGCTGTCGCTGCGAGTGGAAACGCGGCTCGGCTGGCGCCTGCTACTTCGCTGCCTGAACTGGCGGCGCTAGCCAGCCTTTCGACGCTTTTTGTCGGCGGCGACACCGGCCCAATGCATATTGCCGCCGCGATGGGCTGCCGCTGCGTTGGACTTTATGGCCCGACTCGTCCCGAAGACAGTGGCGCTTACGGGCTCCAGCATGTGGCTATCCAAAAACGGTATCAGTCGGGTACCAGTCGCGAGCGTCGCCGCGCTCCCAATACAGCGATGTCCGAAATCCAAGTTCGGGATGTGCTCGCTGGCATCGAGATTGGCCTTTCGAGAGTTCTTTCGCGCAGTCAGCCTGCGATGCATCGCCGAGCAGCTTGATTCGGGCGTTTGATTTCGAGAAAACGAAAGTGAACAGCCGTTTTCGCCCCGCGCAAATTTGTCTTGCAGCGAGCGCGGGAATTTTCCTAGAATTCGCGATTCGAACCGGTGCCTTTAGTAGTTCAGGATGAACGTTCATGATCGATATCAAGCAAGTGGTCGCTCTGCAAACAGATATGGTTAATCGCTGGCACATCGGGCCAGTGATCAATCGCCTGGAAGGGACACTCGGAATTGTCTGCGAGCAACACCGCTGGAACTTTCTCCTCTGGCACGAAGAAGACATCGCCCGCAGCCCCGTCGCGAGCGATCGCGAAATCGCCGAAGTGAAGCGGGCAATTGATCGCTATAACCAGCAGCGAAACGACTGGATTGAGCGACTCGACGACCACATCACTGAACAGTTACAGCACGCACGGGTCGCTTTGGAGCTAGATGCTCGGCTCAATACCGAAACACCGGGCAGTGCGATCGACCGGCTCTCGATCATGAGCCTGCGAATCTACCACTTGGACGAACAACTGCAGCGAAGTGACGTCTCGCCCGAGCACTACGCTTCCGTCGAGGCTAAATTAAATCGCTGCCTGCAGCAGCAAGCCGACCTGATGGAGGCGACTCAGCGACTTGTCCACGACATCTTTGCTGGGAAGACGCGGCATCGCACCTATCGGCAGCACAAAATGTACAATGACCCGAGCCTCAATCCGCAAATTTACACCGCCCAGCAACGCCGCGTCGCCTGATCCGCTGGCCGGTTGTTGGCGAGTCCTTTCATTTTACGGGTCTGAAGAATATGCCGGCGCAGGACTCCCACTCCGAGGCGGCTCCGGAAAATCCGACGCCCAAGTCGATCGAATCGCACAAGAAGTCGTTTGCCGAAAACTGGCTGGTACCTGCTGTTCAGATCGCGGGCTTAGGAGCTTTTCTCCCGTTTCTGCTCTCTTATTTCTCGCCTTGGTTGATGGTTGCCGAGCTGGCAGTCAATTTTCAAGTACAGTGGTTCGCGGGGATGTTCTGTAGCGGCCTCGCCTTGCTGCTCCTGCGGCGCTGGTGGAGTGCAGTGTTTTTCCTCGGTGCCGCCACGATCGCAGCGAGTGCGATTCTTCCGATTTACTTTTCGCCGCCCGGCCTACCAGTCGCAGGGGCACAAGAGCGTCTGCGGATCATGTCGTTCAATGTGCTCGGCAGTAATCGCTCGCACGCTGAAGTCGTCGCCGAAATTCGTCGGCATGATCCCGATGTCCTGATCATCGTCGAATACACAATTAGCTGGGAGAAGGCTTTCGCTGAAATCAAAGCGGATTACCCTCATATGCTCGAGCAACCCCGCTGGCATGGCTTTGGGATTGCAATGTTCAGCAAACTCCCGCTGCGAGACGGCGGGATTGTTGCAAACATGCCTCTCGCGAATGACCTCCCCGTTGTAAGAGCGATAGTTGACTTTTCCGGCAAGCCATTGGAAATCCTTGGAGCGCATTTGATCAATCCGATCGGCGAGGATCGCCGAAAACTTCGCGCTGAGCAGTTCGCCGCCCTGACCGAAGAGTTGAGCAAGGCTCCTGCCGAACGAGTATTGCTGGGCGACTTTAACTGCGCGGATTGGTCGAGTGAGTTCCGCGGGTTCGTTCGAAAGACCGGTTTGCGAGATAGCCGCCAAGGGTTTGGAATCCTGCCTAGCTGGAGTCCGCAGGGACTTGAGATTCTCTCGATTCCGATCGACCATGCGCTCGTCTCCAAAGGGCTTGCCGTGCTTAACCGAACCACTGGGAAAAAGGCCGGTTCAGACCATTGCCCCGTGATCATTGACCTGACTTGGATCGCCGGGAGCAGACCCGAGAGTCGCTAGAGGCCGAAAAGATTAAAGCGCGAACTTGCGGAGCAATCCGGTTGCGCTGAGCATTTGGGATGTGCGGAATTCTGCTGGCTGAATTGCCGATCACAGGATTGATGGGGCCGACCAATTCTCGACGCCCCGCTCCAACCTTCTCTTGGCAGTGGGTGAATCCCGTGACCGGCAAGAAGCAGCAGCGACCGAGTGGCGAGGGACGATCAACAGAGCGATTCCAACTGGCTCGCTGGGTCACTCATCCTTTTGTTGTCTTTGTCATCGCGACGCTCTCGCTGATGGTAACTGCTTCATCGCTTTGGGAAAAATACGGGACCTCTTTCCCAGATACAGCGAGATACGCTCTCTCCCCGGAAAAAATTCAGCTTCCTCCAGCGAATGAATGGGTGCCGGGACAGCCCGCTGCGCAGCTGGTCGACCGCCTACAAGCAAAAGGTCTGACGCTGCTCAGCAAAGATCTCGTCGAGACGACCGCCGAGCAATTCAGTTCGCTGCCCTATGTCGATACGGTACGGCGGATTGAGAAATCTGCCGCAGGTTTGAAGATCGATGTCGTCTTTCGTCAGCCCGTCGGCCTGCTCGACTTGGGAAATGGCACCTACCAGCGACTCGACCGCCAAGCGATTCAAATTGGAGCGCCGCTCGTTGTGAACGAAGACTCTACCGACTGGCTGCGAATCAATGTGCATCAACCGCGGGTCAGCGGGATTGAGTGGACGCGAATCGATGACGCAAGAATTGAACTGGCTGCTGAAATTTGCCGAGACTTGCAGCCAGCTTGGAAAGACCTTGGACTCTACCGCGTCGTCTTTTATTGGCCTGCCGGAACTCCGGTCAGTGACGAGACGCCGTTTGAAGTTTGGACAGCCAACGGCAGTCGCGTGATTTGGTGCAACGGCGATCGGCGGAATCGGATGGCGACTGCCCAGCAGAAGATTGACGCTCTGCGAAATTGGGTCACGGTCAACGGGTCGCTGGAGAAACTCGCCGGGTGGAGGATGATTGACGTGCGCAGCGGACAGGTGCTCCTGGTCCCCGAAACCCGCACCTCGCTCCGCCCCGACGGAACCGCCTTACCCTTCTGAAAAACCGAACCCGTCCCCGTTTCATAATTCTTCCTGAGCGGATCGGCGCTAGCCGCCGGTAGAAGCTGGACAGAAAAACCGAACCCGTCCCCGTTTCATAATTCTTCCTGAGCGGATCGGCGCTAGACGCTGGTGGAAGCTGGACAGAAAAAC
>JBJTQD010000116.1:0-1477 GCA_046075445.1 Planctomycetota bacterium | reverse complement strand
TGCCTCAGGTGCCAAGTCCGCACCGTTGGGCCAGCAAACAGTTTTGCAAACAGGATCGAGGGTAAACTTCGCGAACATGTTTGGATCAAGGAGCGGTTCGAAGACCGGTCCTGACAACAGTGGCCGCAAATCAACCGTCGCATCACAATCATCACTAAAAGTAACGAAAAGCGAAGCTGGCCCCGCGAGTTCTGCGTGGAGAATATGTAAAATCATCGCAATCAATCCAAAGGTTTTATTGGAAGTAAAGGCTGCTGTGCCTGTGCAAGAGCCCAGCCCGCGAGCAACGCGTCGCGTTCAATCTCGCACTATTCAGCCACCAGTTTCGCCGCACTTCGTGGAAGTCGTCCTTCGAGTATTCTACCGGTGCTGATCTCGATGATTGCTTCCGACTCACCGTAGATTGCATGAAAATGCGGTGGGTTGTGGTCTCTGTAGTAAATATAGACGGCGATGCCGTTTGACGTCCTCTCGATGGAAGGGTTGGGCGTCATGCTGCGAAGTAGAACCTGACTAGGGCAATGGAAAGCGCTAACAATTAACCGTAGGCAAATCGGTCGATTCGCAGAAGCTGCTGATCACGACGAGCCCGCCAAGCGCCCATGATCGCCATGACACCGCCGACAGCAATGGGGGTTGCAATTAGATTAGCAACGCGCCATGCACCAGGGACTAGGTTGTTTGGGAAAGCCAGCAGACTGATGCCACCCAGGATGGCGCCAAAGAGTACATACCCGATAGCTGCAAACCAAGGGTTTGGTGGGCGGCGGAATGGCTCGGCTAACGAGTGAAAGCCGATCTCGATGAGTACCTCACTGACAACCTGGAGCAGGAACTCGCCGAGAAGCTCAAAGATGAACTCAAGCATGGATGAACTCAAGCATGGTGGTGATGCGTGAACTGACTGGATACCGAGCTTCGAATTGGCTGAGCTTTTACTTCTAGGACGCCAAACACCCTCGACGACCGAGCGGGGGCAAGTAAGTTTGACATCAGGAGGCGGCCGATCCCCCGCTTCGGTCGATCGGATTGTTCGCCGCTCCGTAGTCCGCGTGCCCCTGATTGAGCAAACGACGCACACCAATCATCGCAAGCGCGACACCCGCAGCCTCGCCGAACAACCACATGCGACCGTTCATCAACGCGGTCAAGCAGATCCCTATCAAGAAAACGAATCCGAACACCTGAATGAACCCTTCGGGAATCACACTTCGACCGTTGGCGGCATGATGTTTTCGTATGAGGCGAATGCTAATCCATCCGCACGCAAGTGCGAGTGTTCCGAAAATTCCGAGACAACCGATGAGCGGACCAATTAACGCCTTGTCTATGCCGATGATAACAATCGCCACGGACAAGAGTAAGCATGCGCAGCATACCAATGTCGACACGGCCATCGCGACCATCGACAAATGCTTGCTTGCGAGTGGGGCCTCTGAGATATAGTGTTGCTTATTCATGCTGTGGAGGCGAATGT
>JBJTQD010000115.1:0-2120 GCA_046075445.1 Planctomycetota bacterium | reverse complement strand
TAAAGGAACCCGATCCCGACCCCGGTAAGCATCCCGAGGAAGACGATCCATTTTCGCCGGTTCAGCACACCCCAAAAATCGAACTTCGATTCGGGGGCAGCCTCAAATCCGCCGGGCGAAACATATTGACCAGGCATCTGGTTAGGAAGGGTTTCCACTGCAATCTCCAAGCTTCACAAAGTGGTATTCAACAAAGGTGGGAAGCAACAAAGAGGTTCAACACTGATGTCGTTATCTCCGGTGTCTTCTGCCCCCCTTATCCAACTGCGAGTGTGGGGGGAGGCATTGTCCGCAGAAAATCAGGAGCCAAAACTCGCGATTCACCCCGCCCAAAGGGCGCAGGATCGATCAGCCTCTGCGGAAAGATTCACTCCTCAATATAACACTGAGCAAGCGCCTCTCAACGGCTTTTATCAAACCATAACATTGCTTTCCCCCGGTTCAGGTCAGCCTAGTTGGCAAAGTCGACCCAGCTTGTAGTTCAGTCTCCCCCGCTTCCCCACCTTCAATCGTTGCCGCCGGTACAACCGGCAACTGACACCCCATTCGTGAGTTTGCCCTTGCGAACGGTTCACGCGTTTCCCTTCTGCCGCTCCACAGGTGGGGAAAACAACGGTAATATTGGCTTCATGACCACCCCCATGATGCAACAGTACGAAGCCGCCAAGGAAACCTGCGGCGATGCCCTGCTTTTTTTTCGGATGGGCGATTTCTACGAGCTTTTTTTCGAGGATGCCAAAATCGCCTCCGGCGTCCTTGGACTGGCGCTCACCAGCAGGGATAAGACCGAGAACCCGATCCCGATGGCGGGCTTTCCCCACCACCAGCTCGATAATTATCTCGCCAAGCTGATTCGAGCGGGTCACCGCGTCGCCATCTGCGAACAAGTCGAAAATCCGGCGACCGCCAAAGGACTCGTTCGCCGAGAAGTCACTCAAATCGTCTCACCGGGAACCGTTACTGACCAATCGATTCTCGACCCTGCCGTATCGAACTACCTTTGTGCAATTCACAGCGACCGAGCACTGGACACTTCGCGGAATGAGAAAACCGGCATCGGTTCGAATTCGAAATCCAGTCCCCGACCAGCAACGCCCATTTCTGGAATTCAAGATGTGCGTGCGACTACGCACAGTGAAGCTCAGTACAGTGACGCTCAGTTTGGCATTGCTTGGGTTGAACTCTCGACCGGGCAATTCGCGGCAGCAACGGTCGACTCACGACAACTGCGCGACCTGATTGAGCGACTGGCTCCGAGCGAAGTCTTAGTCGCCGATAGTCAGCGGGTTCTTGCCGAACAGCTCCAGCTTTCCTGCGCACTGACCCGTCGTCCGGACTGGAGCTTTGGTCCCAAGCGAGCTCGCGAGACCTTGCACAAAAAATTCGAAGTCGCCTCGCTTGAAGGCTTTGGCTTTGAGCCCGCTGATGACTTGGGACTTCAAGCAGCCGCCTCGATCCTCGACTACCTGAATGAAACTCAAGCCGGTTCGCTCGACCACATAGTTCGCTTAGCGCCTTTTCGCTCCAGCCAATTCGTCGAAGTCGACCAAGCGACTTGGCGGAGCCTCGAGATCTCGCGAACCATTCGCAATCAAGAGCGGCAGGGTTCACTCTTCGGCGTGATGGATCGCTGCGTCACGCCTATGGGCAGCCGCCTCCTCGGACAATGGCTCGCTGCGCCGCTTCGCGATCGCGACTTGCTCAACCAGCGGCTCGATTCCGTCGAAGAGTTGCACAACGTCAGCCGGCTGCGCGAATCGCTTCGCGAAAAACTGAAGCGTGTGCTCGACCTTGAGCGGTTAATTGCCAAGGTCGTCGCCGGACGCTGCTCACCTCGCGAACTGAAGCAGATCGGCAACTCTTTGGAACTGATTCCTGCGATTCGCGCCACGCTTGAAACAGCAACAGCCAATCGCACTCGACTTTTGGCTGGGCGGCTTGATCCCTGCACCGAACTCCGCGAGCAGCTTGAGCGCGGCTTAGCGGACGAGTGCCCGGTACAGGCCTCGGCGGGTGGCTTCATTCGATCCGGCTATGACGCTCGCTTGGATGAGCTGCGCGAGTTGGCTGCCGGCGGGAAACAATGGATTGCCACCTATCAGCAGAAAATCACCGCCGAG
>JBJTQD010000114.1:0-6127 GCA_046075445.1 Planctomycetota bacterium | reverse complement strand
GCATCTCTTACATCGCGGTGCGGCGTTCCTCGGCGTCCATACCCTGCATTCCCGAGAACATGTTCCGCATCTCGTTTTGCATTTCTTCTTGCAGCCCCTTCAGGTCCTCGATTTGGTCGTCAACCAAGTCGAGTTCTTCTTGAACCTTTGGGTTCATCAGCAGCATCAAGCCGCTCACTGCTGGGTTTCCGAACATTCCACCGAAACCACCACGACCTCCGCCTGGAGGACCTTGAGCAATAGCCGACTGGCTGGCAACAACCAGCATTCCAAGCACCAAACATCCGACACAAAACTTCATCGAGCGACTCATGATTTGCTCCCAATTTGCCCCAATAACAAGGCCCTGATTTCCAGCTTCAGAGGCGACTTGCCTCGGCGGACCGGACTACATCCACACATTCCAACCAATGTGATAACGAAAAGTTTCGTCTGCCGGAAGAGAAACCGCTAAAAAGCTATTAAACGGACGATTCCCGAACGATGCCCCAAACATGGGGTAAACCCTATCTGGGCGATTGGGCTCGCGCTTCCCGAACCGGCTGGTCAGGCATCGGCGGCTGGGGCATTTCCTCTCGCATTTGGGCCATTTGCAGGGCCGCCTCCGCCGAACTCGGGGCGGGCTTGGTCTCGGGACGCGGGCTCCAGCTACCCCGGACGTAATTCAAAAATTCATCGCTCGGCTGGGAAATCACCATCGTCTCCGCCGAGGCAGTGCTGCCCCGTTGCCGCAAAATCACGATCGCCTCCCAGTCACTGCTGCTTGAGCCAATCGGCACGACGTTTTGAACCGTCCGTAAACCGCCTGTGACGGCCGGAATCGGTTGCGGCACAGCCCCTCGATTGGGTGCTGATAAAGGAACCATTGAAGAACCTGAAGGGCTGAGTTCGACGTCAGTCGCCGGACCGCGGGGCGTCGCGCTAGCCAAGGTGGTAGCTCCGCCTGGTGCGAACAGATGAGCCAAGTTGGCCTTCTGAATCGGGACGTGCAGATTGTCAATCGCTGAGTAGATGCCTTCATCAAACTCGACAGCCGCCGCATTGCAAACGCCGATCAGTGTGCCGTCGACCGTGAACAGTCCACCGCCGCTACGTCCCAAAACAGGACGCCCATAAATGTCGTACTTCCTCGCCCCGTCATAAACACCGATATCTTTGATCCGCGACCGACGAATCGTCGGCGGGGCATTGCGATCGCATCCAATTGAGAAAATCTCCTGCTCACTGTCGACAACTTGGCGAGATGGAGCAAGCGGTACGGCGGCAAGCTGGAACCCCGGCCGAATCAAAACCAAGGCGACGTCCAAAGCACCCGCGTCGTAATTGATCAGCTCACCCGAGACTCGCGTCGGCTGGTCCGTTAGCCAATTCACATCGGCCGTGATGACGCCTCGGCCTTGAGCTTCGCGGAAGACGTGACCACATGTCATCACGAGACTCTCTCCACCGTGCGAATGAATCACAGTTCCCGTCGCGGTCGAAATTCCTTCAGCATCTTCCACTTGGATCCTGACCGTCGCAGCCATGGCGAGTTTTTCTGCCTCGTTAGCCGGCTGTCGGGTACCGACATGCATCGTGTCACCCACCGGCGAACTCGCCGTTGTCGAAACGGGCAGTGACTCGCCCCGATCGGGCTGGGTCGTCAACGTCGCAACTGCGGAACCAGTTGGTGATTCCGAAGCCAATTCGGATGGCGTCGCTTTTTCTGCAGCCTGAACTCCGCGCTGAAACCAGTTCTGCAGCTGTTCCGTCGAGAGCACTCCCGAGTAACGCCCGACCTCTTTGCCGGCGATCGTCATCACGTAAGTTGGCGTGCTGGAAACTTGAAATTGCTGAGCCCACTGCGGCTGCAGTCGGGCATCGATTTTTTGAATTGGGTAGCCAGCAGCCAGGAACTTATCGACCACCGGGCCCGCTTGCGCGCAGGGCGGACAGGCACTCATCGTAAAGAAGTAAACTCGCAGGTCAGGCTTTTCCTGAGCCGCCAACGGTTGGGCCAAACCTGCCCAGAGCAAGATTGCAAATAAGAAAATCCGCCGAACGCTCAGACCGCGAAACGTCGCGACTTGCGTGAAAAAAGCAGCAGCCATCTCCCTCACCCTCCTTGGTTTGGGTCGCCTTGAATCTCGTTTCCAAACGCTTCCGCCAATTGTCTGGCTTTAGCGGCCGACAAACTTGCCAATCTGGGGCAAAATCGGTCGAATATCCCTGAACGCCGCCCAGTCGCCGTCCTAGCTTTGGGCTTTTGATTACCGTCCGAGATACGGCTCGAATCGCTTCCTGTCTCTGAACGAAACTAAAACCGAATCCGAGTTAACGCAGATGAATGTAGCCGCTTTAAGTTTTTCTGTCCAAAGCAGTTTCCTGAAGCTGCTAGCTTGGGGCTGCCTCATCTGCGGTTTGACTCAAACCGTGCGGATTTCGGCTGCCGACTTAACTTGGACGCAGGAAGAGACCAAGCAACCGACGGCAGAACAAGCGGGACTCGACGATCGCCCGAAATCGGCTCTCGACAAACGAAAACCGCGCCCGCAATCCTTCGCGCGGCCGTTCCTGATCGAATTGACTGGGGATATCGACCCGAGCGATACCGCATTTCTCCGCAACCGGTTGCAGCGAGCCAAAGCAGCGAAAGCGGATTTGTTGATTATCGAAATCGACAGCCCGGGCGGATACAAAACTGAAAGCCTCGCGATTGGTGAAATGCTGCGCGACCTCGATTGGGCATATGTAGTCGCCTACGTCCCGCGCGAAGCGATCAGCGGCGGTGCCCTCCTCTCTTTCGGCGCGGACGAGATTTACTGCTCGCCCGACATGCGATTCGGAGACATCGGCCCCATCCACTTTGACCCAACCGAATTCGCTTTTCGGTTGGTCCCAGCCAAACTGCAATCGGTCCTTGTCCGCGAGGCTCGCGACTTAGCCGAAGCGAAAGGCTATCCGCCCGACCTAGCCGAAGCGATGGTCGACAAGGACGTGCTGGTTTATCAGCGCCGCACGCCGGATGGGAAGCTTGAATTCCGTCGCAGTCATCTGAACGACAACGAAAAGCCCGGAGATGAATGGACGCTGATCGGAGAAAGTGGTCCCGAGCGTTTTCTCACGCTCAATGGCGCTCGGGCGAAGGAACTTGGGATCGCTACGGAACTAGTTGCCGACCGCTCCGAACTAGTCAAAAAACTGGAACTGCAACCCGACAAGCTGACGGTCTTCAAGGTGAATGCGGCTGACCGTGTGGCTCGAGTTCTGAACTCCTGGTGGGCGACCGCGCTGCTGATCGTGATCGGCCTGCTCGCTTTGTATTTGGAAATGAGCTCGCCCGGGATCGGCATTGGCGCCCTGGTTTCCGGCCTATGTGCCATGCTGTTTTTCTGGAGTCACTTTCTCGGCGGGACAGCCGATTGGCTGGAGGTGCTGCTCTTCCTCGCGTGCCTCGTCTTTCTGGCGATGGAGCTGTTTGTGATTCCGGGCTGGGGGATTTCGGGGCTGTTAGGGTTGGTTCTGATTTTGACCAGCACCGTCATGGCAACTCAGGACTTCGTCGTCCCTTCCAATAGCGAACAGTGGAATCAATTTCTGACGAGTTTGTTGACGCTGCTTTGCGCCTTGGCGTTAGTCTTCCTCGGCGCGGTGCTGATCACAAAAAAGATTGGCAAGATTCCGGTCTTCAACCAAATGGTCTTGGCGCCTCAGCCTGACCCGGAGGTGATCTTAGAAACGAGTTCGGCAAAAACAAAACCTGCCAAGCCCGGCGCGGCGAGCCATCCCGCCGTTTCCGTTGGCGATTGGGGCAAGACCGATTCGCCATTGCGGCCTGCGGGCCGAGCCAACTTCAACGGGTTGAGCTTGGACGTGATCAGCGATGGTCAGTTCGTGGAACAGGGACAGCAGATCAAGGTTGTGCGGATTCAGGGGAGCGTGGTGGTGGTTTCGCCGATCGAGTGAGGAGATGCCCAAGAGAACTCTTTCTTGCTCTCTTCTTTTTTCTCACTTCACTTTTCATCTCGCACGATTTCGGTTTTGAGAGTACCTCGCGCACAAACGACCTGCGACCTCTCCGCCTAACGAGAAATGTTTTAATTGGGGCAATGAGACTTATGAGACGTATGGGACCTTTGGGACTGATGGGAGCGTAAAGCCCAGTAGCCAATTCTGAAATTAGAATCAATTCCGCGTTCCCTATACCCGCTTCTACATTTGTCGCCTCCTTACCAAGGAGAGTTTCCGCCGTTGACGCAAATGGTTTGGCCGGTCACGAAACTTGCTTCGTTGCTGGAGAGGTAGAGAACCGCGTTCGCGACGTCATCTGGGATTCCCCAGCGCATCATTGGGATCGTGGCGAGGTAGGCGTCTTTGGCTTCTTGTGGGTCGTTGTCGTGACGCTCGACGGGGATCCACCCGGGCGCGACCATGTTGACCGTGATACCGTGCGGAGCCAATTCGCGTGAGACGCTGCGCGACCAGCCGACCTGCGCTCCTTTCGCCGCGACGTATGCACTAAATGGTGCAACGGAATTTTGAAAGACTTCGCTCGTGATATTGATAATCCGGCCCCAGCGTTGTTGTTTCCAGTGCGGGAGTAACTGCTGAGTCAGCAAGAAGGGGCTCTTCACAAAGAAGTCGAGCATCCGCTGATAGAAAGCCCAATCGTAATCTTCAATCGATTTCAGTGGCTGCTCGCAAGTTGCATTGACCACCAGGATATCGATGGGGCCAAGAGCCGATGTCGTTTCGCGGACGAGTTTCGCTACGCCCTCTGGGCTCGTCACATCGGATTGGACCATTACGGTTTCAATTCCAGCCGCACGATACTCGGTGAGGGCTTGTTCGGCCCGACTTCGATTATTGGCAAAGTTAATTGGGACTTTGGCTCCAGCGGCTCCGAGCACCAGCCCAATCGCCTTCCCGAGTCCAGTGCTATTGCCAGTGACTAATGCGGTACGGCCAGCGAGCGAAAATGTCATAGTGAGTTCTTGGGTAAGGGGGAATGTAGCGGGAAACGTTTGCCTCGAGGCCGGTGGGTGCGCACCGCGGTTGGGCGTTGCTAAATATAAAGCGTCACGCGCGGGTGCGACCCACCCTACTTTTCGAAGGAGGTACGCGTAAGGTTTGCTCCGGAACCGCTTGATTCTAGGTTGGCATCGATTTTGGCGAAACGGACTGGCTTGAAAGGCGTACAGGTATCTTGGCTATTGGTTTCGGGATTTCGAATCTGAGTCAACAGCTGACAAGCCATGAAAATTTTCGGCAATTGCGACTTGCGCGGCAGCACATCGGACCAGACGTGTCCGGCGTCCGCTTATGTTTCTGCAAACTCCGGAAACGGGTAGATTAGAGGCAGGTCCAGCAGTCAGGAGACGGCGGAAATGAGTTTACGGAAAACAGCTCGACGTTTACGTACGACACCTCAAGGAAGAACGATGACGAAATCGGCCGCACCGCCTGCCACAAACGCTCCGCACCGTGTCTTCCTTGACTGGCAGGAGACACCGCTGGCCCAAGCCGCCGAGTGGCTGTTTGAAAGCGGCCGGCAATCGGTTCAAACCAGTCCGCGAGCTACTGGCGTTCCCATTCCGCCCCCGAAATCGCTGAAGCGAGAACAAACGAGCTCCCACCTCAAGACCTCGGCCAACCGGATCGACCTCTCGCAAACTTTGGTCGTCATTCCTTCAGCGCGAGCCCGCCGACGCTTACTGCAGCGACTCTATCTCTTGGCACGCGCACAAAGAGCACCGCTCCTGCCGCCAAAAATTGTCACGATCGGCAGCTTTCCGGAAGAGCTGTACGTAAATGCTCAACCGCTGGCTGACTCGACCACTCGCCTGCTGACTTGGCTGGCCGCCTTTCAAGGTCTCCCCCTCGCCGAGCGGCAACTCTTTCTTCCCAGGCTTACAGCCTCAGACCTGCGGCGCGAATTGAGTTTTGCTGAACAACTGGCTGAACTTCACGTTCGCCTCGGCACAGAAATCCGGAGCTTTCGCAGCGTCCACGAGCATCTCGAACGCAACCCGGACGTTGGCGACGTGGCTCGCTGGGCCGTCCTCTCGAAGGTGCAGTCGAGCTACTACGAACGCCTCTCGCGACTCGGCTTATGGGATGTTCAAGCCGCGCGAAACGTAGCCATTCG
>JBJTQD010000113.1:0-1186 GCA_046075445.1 Planctomycetota bacterium | reverse complement strand
TGTGGCTTTCGATAAAGCCGCATGGGACGCCGAGGAGTTGGCCTCGGCCGATAAATTGACCAGCGAGATCGTCAATAAGATTCAGCAGAAAGTCTTCTGGCCACCCAGCCCCGAACCACCTCCATTCAGCGAACAATACGCCGCGATTTGCCAAGACAGTGTTTTCGACCGGAGCGAGATCGATGGCTAAGCGACCCCAAAAGAAGTCTCAACAAGACCCACGGCAGGCGAATCTGTTTGAAGTCCAATCCGACTCAGAGCAGTCAAACCCACTCGCTGGCGATGGGAAATCTTTGAAATCCTCAGAGAGACGGACTCGGCCGAACAATCTAAAAAACGTAATTCAGCAAGCTTCGGCGGGAACAGGGAAGACGTTTGCTCTGTCGAATCGCTTTTTGCAATTGATTGTCGATGGAGCCGAACCGGACGCGATCCTTGCCAGCACGTTTACGCGCAAAGGTGCCGGTGAGATCCTCGACCGGATTTTGACTCGGCTCGGAATGGCCGCAGTCGACGAAGCCGCCGCGCGAGTGCTCGCAGGTCAGCTCGAACGCGAGCTGGACTGCAACCGCGCCCGACAGCTATTGCGAAGGATTGTCGATTGCTTGCCGAATTTGCAGATCGGAACGCTGGATAGCTTTTTTAATCGGATCGCAAAAGCATTCTGCTTTGAGATCGGTTTGCCTCCGGATTGGGAGGTTGTCGATCCGCTCCGAACTCGAGCTCTTCGGGACCAAGCGATCGAGTCCATTCTAGGTGAGCAAAACACGGCGCAGCTATTGCGACTGATGAGCAAGGCCGAGGCTGACCGGCGAGTGGCTGACCTTTTGGCTAAGACTGTTGATGAATTGTTCGAGGTCTATCGCGATTCAACCCCTGCAGCTTGGGACCAGTTCGGCGACCCTCGTCCCGTTTCGGCCAAAGAGCGAGAAGAGTTGATTGGACAGATTGCTCAATTGGCAAACCTTCCTTCGCAGGTCGGTCGCCAGCGAGACAAGCTGATTGAGTGCCTGCAAAATGGTGAATGGGAGGACGCGGCAGGGTTGGGCGTGGTCAAAAAGGTCCGCGAAGGAGAGACCCACTACAGCCGCCAGGAGATCCCCAAATCGTTCCGTTCGCTAATTGAAGAGACCCTGCAACTTATCAAACGACAGGTTTGTCTGCTCGTCGCATCGCGCACAAAAGC
>JBJTQD010000112.1:0-8931 GCA_046075445.1 Planctomycetota bacterium | reverse complement strand
CTTTAGTCCTCCGGCCAAAGCAGTTCCGCGGGTGGCTGCTAATCGTCGGAGATCCTTGATTTTGGTCTGCAGTCCCCCGCCGATCAAACAGATTATTTGAGCGTCTACTGGGAAAAATCAAATTAGGGAGCAGTTTTCAGGGATAGGAAAAGCGGACCAGCGCTTTTGGGACCGTTTGTGAGGGGGGAGGGGTTTGTTAAGCCGGTGTGAATTGGGGGCGAAAGAGGGGGAGACAGAGAGAAACCGGAGACCGCCGGAAGAAGGGGGCGAACCTTTACCGCCCATCGGTGGCGGGCCGAGTAAGCGTGATTTTTTTTCGGAAGCCGTTCGGCCGGACCTCACCCACCAGCCAAAACCTCTGGGCTCAGCGTCCTCTGTGGCCCCGTGTTTCCGCTGCTTTCAGCCCTTCATGACGAACAATGCACCCGCTTTATCGGCATTCACTACGACTCAAGAATCGTCTCGCGGATGACTTCTTCGGCTGTCGACTTGCCTTCATAGATAAACGCCTCACCGGCGTCACGCAGCACTCGCATCCCTTTGCGTTTGGCTGCGATGCGGAGTTCGTCTGCCGAAGCTTCGTTCATGATCATTTCTCGCAACTCGTCGTCCATGATCATCAACTCGAACATCCCGATCCGGCCCTTGTAGCCGGTGTTGTTGCAATTGGTGCAGCCCGATCCGCGGTAGAACTTGCGGTCGCCCAGAGTCTCGCGAGTCAGGCTCAATTCGTACAGTTGTTCCTCGGTCGGTTCAACCTCTTCACGGCAAGCCGGGCAGATGCGGCGTACCAGGCGTTGAGCGAGAATCGCTTCAACTGTGGCCGTGATCAGAAAGGTTGGGACCCCCATGTCTTTCAATCGTGTGATGGTGCTCGGGGAATCGTTGGTGTGCAAAGTACTGAACACCGTGTGACCTGTTAATGAGGCCTGAACGGCGATTTCAGCCGTCTCGATATCGCGGATTTCGCCCACGAGAATTTTGTCTGGGTCTTGGCGGAGAATTGCCCGCAGAGCGCTGGCAAAAGTGACTCCGATGTCATGGTCGATCGGAATCTGGACAATCCCGTCAATGTCGTACTCGACCGGGTCTTCCGTGGTGATCAGCTTGTCTTCGATGTGGTTCAGTTCCGAGAGCGCCGAGTAAAGCGTGGTCGTTTTGCCGGAGCCCGTCGGGCCTGTAACGAGAATAATTCCATTGGGTTTGCCGATGACTTTACGGAATTCGGCCATCGTGGCTGCGTCCATGCCGACGTTGTTCAAGTCGAGCGAAACGACCGAGCGGTCGAGCACTCGACAGACAACGCTTTCGCCGAACATGGTCGGCAGCACGCTGACGCGCAAGTCGACGTTGTGACCACCGACGGTCAGTTCGATTCGGCCGTCTTGCGGCAACCGCCGTTCGGCGATGTCGAGGTTCGCCATAACCTTGATTCGCGTGGTGATTGCAAAGGCGAGGTGGCGAGGCGGAGGAACCATTTCGAAGAGCACGCCGTCGGCCTTGATTCGAATCCGGAATTCTTCTTCGAACGGCTCGAAGTGAATGTCGCTGGCGTGGTCCTTGATCGCCAGCAGCAGCACCATGTTCAGCAGCTTGCGGACCGGTGCACTATCGACTAGTTCGGACACATCGCTAAGGTTGATCGGGCCGTCGCCCGAAAGCTTTTTGCTCGCTTCCATCAGCTCGTTGTCGGACTGAAGCTCGGCAATGATTTTCTCGATGCTTTCGACTTCGGCATTGAAAAACTTGTCGATGCTGCGGAGGACTTGGTTTTCGCTGGCGACAAGCAGGCGAATTTCATAGCCGAGGAAACGGCGCAGTTCGTCTTGAACCGAGAGGTTTTGCGGATCGCAGCTGGCAATGGTCAGGACATTGTCGCGAAGTTGCAGCGGAATGACGCGATAGAGTTGTGCCATCGAATCGGTGATTGCCGTTCGTGCTTCATCTGGCGGCACGAAGCCTTCGAGGTCGACCGTTTGCAGGCCGAACTGCTCGGCCAGCGCGAGGACCAGTTGGTCTTCGTTGATTAGGCCCATGTCGACGGCCGTTTTGCCAAGCTTTTGACCGGGGTTTTGGGATTGCTCCTCGAGCAGCATTGCCAACTGGTCGTCGGTAATGAAACCCAAGTCAACCAGAATCTGACCGATGCGACGGATTGCCATGACGTTTTCAGCTCGAAATTCTTGAAGTCAAAGAGACGAAAAAAATCAACTTGCGAAGGTTGGTCACTCTGCTGGAGGCGGGGTGGTAGTGAATTCGACCGCCATACCCGAAGCCATTTGACGGCGGGCAGTTGCAATTCGCTTGGCAAGCGAGTCCGCGTCCTGAGCCTTGCTGAGGACATCGTCCATTTCAACTTTTTCTTCCAGCCAAAGCTTGAAGAGGCAGTCGTCCATCAGCATCATGCCGAACTTGGCGCCGGTCTGAATGGCCGAATTGATTCGGAAGGTCTTGTTTTCGCGGATCAGGTTTCCCACGCCAGGAGTCACGACCAGCGACTCGTAAGCCGCCACGCGGCCGCCGCCAATCCGAGGCAGCAGGGTCTGGGCGAGCACGCCGATAAGCGAAGTCGAGAGCTGCGTGCGAATCTGGTCTTGGAGGTTGCCGGGGAAGGCGTCGATGATTCGGTTGACCGTGCCTTGGGCGCTATTGGTGTGCAGTGTACCGAACACGATGTGCCCCGTTTCGGCCGCCGTAATCGCAGCTTCAATCGTTTCCAAGTCACGCATTTCACCGACAAGGATTACGTCAGGGTCCTGTCGCAAAGCGCGGCGGATAGCTTCGGCGAACGTTGGCACATCGACGTGGACTTCGCGTTGGTTGACGGTCGACTTCTTGTGGTAGTGATAAAACTCGATCGGGTCTTCGATCGTGATGATGTGGTGATCGGTTCGCTCGTTGATGTAGTTGACCAGCGAAGCGAGCGTGGTGCTTTTTCCAGAACCGGTCGGACCGGTGACAAGAATCAGGCCGCGAGGCCGCATGCATAGCCGGGTGAAGACCTCCGGCACGCCGAGAAATTCCGGCGGCATCATCTGGTTGGGAATCTGCCGGAGCACCATCGAGATGTTGCCGCGCTGCTTGAAAATCGACACGCGGAAACGAGCTTTGTCGGCGAACGCAAACCCGAAGTCGGAGCTGCCCGATTCCTGTAATTCCCGCTGGCAACGCTCCGGGGCAATACTTTTCATCAAGCCCACGGTGTCCTCAGGCTCGAGCACCTTCGTTTCGAGGCGACGGAGACGTCCGTGCAGCCGAAAAACGGGGGGCTGGCCGACAGAGATGTGGATGTCGCTCGCGCCTTGCTTGACACAGGCCTCGAGCAATTTGTCGATCAGGACGGTTGCCATAGGGGCTCAGTTGGGGCTGGAAATATCGGAAAAGTTCAGGTTTTTTTGGGGTTTGAGACGCGGATCGGGCTGGCCTCGCTACATCGAAGCGACGTCCTGTTCGGTCCGTTTGGCGATCCGGTAAACCTCTTCGAAGGTCGTCACGCCGTTGAGAACCTTGCGGATACCGTCTCGGAAAAGCGTGTCCATCCCGTTCTGCATGGCGTACTTCCGGATCTCGGTACTCGACTGATTCTTAAAGATCATCTCCCGAATCTTATTGTTGATGACCAAAAGTTCGTAGATGCCGATACGACCTTTGAAGCCAGTCTTCTGACAGGTGTTGCAGCCCTTGCCCTTCATGAAGTTCGCGCCAGCGAGTTGCTCGGGGGTGATTCCCAATTCTCGGATGGTGCTCTCGGGAGGGGTGTATCTCGCTTTGCACTTGGAGCAGATCGTACGGACCAGACGCTGGGCTACAATCGCCACAACGGAACTGGCGACCAAGTATGAGGGCACACCCATGTCGACCATGCGTGTAATAGCACTGGGCGCATCGTTCGTGTGTAGCGTACTAAAAACCAAGTGTCCAGTTAGGCTGGCTTGAATACCCATCGATACGGTTTCGGCATCACGCATCTCACCGACGAGGATGATGTTGGGTGCCTGGCGGAGCATGGAGCGAATGATGCGGGCGAAGTCCAAGCCGATTTTGTGTCGAACTTCGACTTGGTTGATGCCCGGGAGGTAGTACTCGACCGGGTCTTCGGCGGTAATGATCTTTCGGTCGGGGCGGTTCATTTGGTTGAGAGCCGCGTAGAGGGTCGTCGTCTTTCCGGACCCTGTCGGACCGGTCACCAGAATGATGCCGTTGGGGCGCCGAATCAGCTGCTGGAAGGTTCGGTAAGTGTTTTCGGAGAAGCCGAGTTGCTTGACGCTGACCCGGATGTTGTCCTTATCCAGCAGCCGCATGACCGAGGATTGGCCGTGGTTGGTCGGGATGATGCTGACCCGGAGATCGAGCTCTTTCTCGCCCACAGTGACCTTAATCCGGCCGTCTTGGGGTCTCCGGCGTTCGGCGATGTCGATTTTGGCCAGAATTTTGATGCGGGAAATAACTGCACCCAGCTGCCGTTTGGGCAGGGTATCGCGTTCATGCAGCACGCCGTCGATCCGGTACCGGATTCGGACCCGGTCTTCGAACGGTTCGACGTGTATATCCGAAGCCCGCAACTGGACGGCTTCGGTGATCATCAAATTCACCAACCGGACGATCGGGGCGCTGGATTCGTCGCTCGTTTCCGCTGAACTGGTCGATTCGTCTTCGGTTTCGGTGAAGTCGATCGCCGTGTCGGTGAATTCCTGCAAAATCGAGTCAGCCGATTCACCTTCGACCTGCCCGTACATTTTGTTGATGTATTCGAGGATTTTGGAGCGTGAGGTGAGTGCCACTCGAATATCGCGGTTAAGAATAAACCGCAACTTGTCCATCGTGTCGACGTCGGCCGGGTTGCTCATTGCGACGGTCAGGCTGCCGTCTTCGACCATCAGTGGAAGGACCGCGTTTTCGCGGGCGACTGACTCTGGCATCAACTCGATGATTCGCTCGGGAATGTTGAGCGAGTCGAGGTCGACGTAGGGGAGGCGGTGGGTTTTCGCCAGCGCCCGCATGACTTCTTCTTCAGTGGCGTACCCGAGCTTGATCAAAGCCGCGGCGAGTGTGGTGTTTTGCTGTCGGGCCAGGTTATCCGCATCGACAGCTTGGTCCTTGCTCAACACTCCGCTTTTGATCAGCAGGTTGATGAAGGTATTGGTAGATGCGTCACCGCCCTGTTTTCCGCTTGTTCCGGTCGCGACCATTCCGGTTCCTCTTAAGTCCTGATCCGCCGAGCTGGGGGGCTCGGGGGCTGTACTGCCGTTCCGCGGGATGCTGCAGGCTGGAGACAGCCCAAAATTGCGAGATTCCCGCATCTACATCATATCTGGTAACGCGCGATTTTGAATCAGGATTTCCCTCGGCTCAGGGGTAAACTCCGATTCCCGCGCCAAGACGTCGCTCGGTAATCATTCATTGGTCGAAATCGGCCATCCCAGAGGACACGAGCCAAAGCCAATCTTCTTCGCATAACCCAGCTAATCCGAATTTAGCGGTTTTAATGAGTCCCCCGAGAGGAACTCGTTTCAGCGGACTGACTCGCGAAATTGCTGAGCCGACCGGCGGAGCGAGTCAGCTTCCGAGTAGTGTTTGATGTTTTCCAGTTGTTCAGCCAGAGCATCGACTTCGCGAGCGATTCGGCGCAATGCCGCTCGTTCTGTCTCGGGCTGGGGAAAACTCGGCGGAAAGGGAAGCTGCTGGGCCGGCTGATGCCCCGGCTGATGCCCCGGCTGATTCCAGCGGGTCAGCTGGTCGCTTGGAATCGTTGGGAGCGGCGGGGTTGGTTGGACGGGCGCCCAGTGCGATTGGGATTGGGTTCCGGGGGGAGCCGGATAAGTAGCCGCGGGTGGGCGTACAGCGAGTGGTGGCAGCATCGCAGGCGGGGGGATCAAGCCGGGCCGTGGCCGATCGAGAGGAACTTGGTCGGGAGTGGCTGAAGGTAATTGTGGAAGTGGCGGGGTTTGAGTTAATTGCGGAGTGGCCGACGGTTGCTGCTCTTGTCGCACTTGGTTCAAAGCCTCGGCAAACAGCCGCGCCTCGTCTTCGGGGCTGAGCAAATCTGAAAAGCGATTGCCGACGCTACCTAAGCGAAGTCGAACTTCCGCGATTGCTTTCTCTGTCTCGTCCGAGACGGGCAGGGTGACCGCGTTCGCCGAGGACGACTGAACTGGAGTTAATCCCAGCGGCACTCCTTGTACAGGCAGAATTCGCAGATTGACTCTCGCGCTGCTCTTGTTTGGCAACTGCTCGCCATTGGCGAACTGTTGCCCGGACAGTTGGTTCCACATCCCAGCAGGTTTTTGCGTTGGGGTCAAAATTGGGGGCGAGTGGGGGGCGGGTGAAGCGTCTTTCGCCGTGATGTCCCCAGCAGGGTTGTTGTCGCTGGCTGATTGGCCGAGCAGTCGTCCTTCGCAAAAAGAAACGAGTCCCCAAATCAAAGTCAGGGCAAAAGCAAGTTTTGGATTGCTGGGCGTTGGGAGCATCGGTTGCATCTCCTGGTAAGGTCAACGGTGGCGTGCGTCTGTTTCGCTGCCCGCGAATATATGAGAAGCAAGTCCGAACTCCCTAGCCCAGAATTTGTTTTGCGCTGAACCGGGGGCTCGCGTGAGTTAACGAACCGGTTGTTCGCGAGGAGTTCCGGCGGAAGAAAAACGATCAAAAACGCGTCGGTCCTACAGCTTAAGCGTCGAACCGTCCGAGCCGCGGGGCGGCGTCGGACGGTTCGACCTTGGTGGTGATTTTTGCTTGTGGTACGTAGGGTTGCGCTCGCAGAGCCTCGCTGACTCTACGCTAAGATATCGCGCCCTGTCGGGGCGAAGAGCCGTGTACCGATGGTGAAATATGCCAGCGTTCCAGCGCCATACCGATCGTCAAAAATGTGCCACTTGACCATCGTCATTGGGGCGCGGGTGGTCTGACGCAGAAGGCTGAAAAAACAAGAGGAGACCAAAGGTCAAAGAATCGGCGACTTCGGGGACCTCCGCCGAACGCGATGACAAACGCGAAGCCCCCAAGCAGCCGCTTTTTGTCTATCCGATTGGGGCGATTAGTCGGAATGTTCGACTGGCCCCAGGGTTTGTCTTTTCAAGCGGAGCGGGCTTAAACCGTCCAAACGCAGACGAATAGGCCGATTTAGTCGGCTAATCCAGAGCTCAGAATTTGTATTTCCGGAGCTTGGCTGGTATTCTTGAACGATGAGCCGAAGCCTCTCGCCAGCGGTCAATAGCCTGCTCTTTCTGGCCTCCCGCGACATGAAATGCTTCGGCAAAGTCTCTGCGCGCACAGTTCGGGGGACGCGGGCCCGATACCAACGGCTGCGTCGTGACTGTGCGCTGGTTAAGAACAATGACGCCACTTGGGCAAGGTAAGGGCGTCAACTGAAAACGCAAAAAGGTATTCGAGATGTTGCTCGCAACTAAACGATTGAGTTTCGCAATGACTGCAGCATTCGCTGTCCTGCTACTTTGGACAGGGCTGGCAGTCGCCCAGAATTACGAAACGATACCCATTTCCGAAAGGTATCAGGTTCCGATACTGACTGGGCGCGAGACGCCTGAAGAGCGGGGGAAGATTACACCCAAGATTGCCGAAGGCCGAAAGAACATCTCGGAAGACAGCGGTTCGATTCAGGATAGCCTCAAGTCGAACACGGCTCGCGGGGAAAACTTTGATCGCTTTTTCTCCGAGTATCTGTTCGCAGAAATGGCACAAACCAGTGATGAGTATCTCTCCACGCTCGGCGCGCGACGGAGTGATTTTCTCCGGCGTTATCTCTCGGCAGACGTTGGCGGCGAAAATCGACGTTATCTCATTGAGCAGTTGCTGCTGCCGACAATGAAGCGAATTGCTGAGGGAAACTATCACCCATCGGCTCGGCTGAATGCGGTTCTTTTGATCGGATTGACCAACACGGCAGAGGCTGGAAGTGGCGGTTCAGATGCACCCCAGCCAAACGCCGAATGCGTTGCCTGTTTGAACTCGCTGGTTAAGCAGGACCAGTTGCCACTCTACATGCGAGTCGCGGCTTTCACTGGACTGCACCGCGTCGCTCAAATTGAAGGCCTTCGTCCGGCGCTGGATCAAAACCTGGTAAAAGATATCTCCACCGCCGCGTTGGCAGTGGCTGAGAACAAAGCGGCAGGACAGGACCAGTGGGACCCGGATGCAAGTTATTGGCTCCGCCGCCGATCCGTACAAATCCTCGGCTTCTTGCGGAATCAAGGCGAGAATCTCGTCGTCGTTAACGCACTCTACGGAATTCTTTCCGACGACAAAAATCAGTTCAATCTCCGATTGGATGCTGTCGAAGCCCTCTCCGAGTTGAAACTCACTGAAGCTGCTGCAGCCAAGGTTAAAGATGTCTCGGAAGGCGTTACCAAACTGGCGGGCGATGCACTGGTTCAGCAAGCCGACAAGATTCGCACTGATGTGGAAGACTACATCGCGATCAACCTGCTCAACAAAGGACCGTTTTTGCTGCGGTCAGGCTCTGCTCCTTCCTCCGCCGGTGGCGGGCAGGGGCGTGACACTCCAAAGATGAACGCAGGTGGTAGTGGTTTGGATGGTGGCGACGCGCCTACCGGTGGTGGCGGCCAGCAACCGGGCAAGGACCCGGACGCACCGTTGTTCGATATGCCGAACTACTATCTGAACATGGAACGCCGAGCTTGCAAAAATTACGTCTTCACCTGTCAGAACCTGCTGGGAAATGGAAGTAATTGGTACGCCATTGCTCCAGAGAATGAACGCAAACTCTTCACCGCAGCCGGCCAAGTGCTTGGTAGCGTGATGGAAAAGTCCGACGTTGGCTTGGTCGACTTAGGCAAGTCCGAAACGGATAAAGACCGGAATCGGGATGCCCGTGAAAACGTTGCTTCTGAAGACAAAAAGGGCCCCGCCAAAGGCGCCGCTTGGGAGATGGTCAAGCTGCTCGAGTCCTCCGGAAAG